>CAIYXG010000504.1 GCA_903930035.1 uncultured Actinomycetes bacterium
CTGCTCAAGGGGCCGACGACGGTCGTCGCCGACCCGTCGGGCGCGGCGCTGCTGGTCCGGTCCGGCGACCAGCGGCTGGCCACCGCCGGCACCGGGGACGTGCTCGCGGGGACGGTCGCGGCGCTGCTCGCGCTCGGCGCCGAGCCGTGGCGCGCCGCTGCGGCGGCCGCCCACCTCCACGGCACCGCCGCCAGGAGGGGACCCGCCCGCGGGCTGGTGGCGTCCGACGTGGTGGCGCTCCTGCCGGCCGCGTGGGCGCAGCTCGCCGGGCACGGCGGCGCAGACGGTCCCGCCTAACCTGCGCCCATGGGCCGCCCGTCGACCGTCGACGTCGATCTCGCCGCGATCACCGCCAACGCGGCGGCGCTGGCCGCCGCGGCGCCGTCGTCGGCACTGTGCGCGGTGGTCAAGGCCGACGGCTACGGCCACGGGGCGGTCGCCGTGGCCCGGGCCGCGCTCGAGGGTGGTGCCACGTGGCTGGCCGTGGCCATGGTCGAGGAGGGGCTCGAGCTCCGCGAGGCCGGCGTCGAGGCGCCCGTGCTGGTCCTCTCCGAGGCGCCCACGGACATGGTGGCCCCTGCCGTGGCGGCCGGGCTCACGCTCACCGTCTACTCCGAGCAGTCCGTCGACGACGCAGCGGCGGCCGGCCGGGCGACGGTGCACCTCAAGGTCGACACGGGCATGCACCGTGTGGGGGCCGACCCCGCCGACGCCGTGGCCCTGGCCCGGCGCGCCCTGGACGCCGGGCTGGTGCTGGGCGGCACGTTCACCCACCTGGCCCGGGCCGACGAGCCCGAGGAGCCGCTGACCGCGGCGCAGCTGGCGGCCTTCGAGCAGGTGCTGGCCGACCTGGCGGCGGCCGGGATCGACCCCGGGCTGCGCCACGCCGCCAACTCGGCGGGGCTGCTGCTCCACCCGGCCGCGCACTACGACCTGGTCCGGGTCGGGATCGCGCTCTACGGGATCCCGCCGGCCACCACGCTCTCCGGCACCGACCCGGTCGCCGGCCTGGCCCCGGCGCTCACGCTGACCTCCGAGGTCACCGCAGTGCGGGAGCTCGCGGCCGGCGAGGGCGTCAACTACGGCCACCGGTGGGTGGCGGCCCAGGACACCCGGGTGGCCGTGGTGCCGGTCGGGTACGCCGACGGCGTGCGCCGGGACTACGGCCTGCGCGGCGGCGAGGTGCTCGTCGGCGGGGTGCGCCGTCCGGTGCGGGGCGTCGTCACCATGGACCAGCTGGTGGTCGAGGTGGGCGACGGCCCCGAGGTCCGCCGCGGCGACGAGGTGGTCCTGCTGGGCTGGCAGGGCGACGAGCAGGTGTCGGCCACCGAGTGGGCCGACCGGCTGGGCACGATCGGCTACGAGGTCGTGTGCGCGTTCTCGGCCCGCCTGCCCCGCACCCAGGCCTGAAGACGACCGTCGGCGGCGGGTACGCTCGACCGGTGACCACCCAGCCCGTGCCCGTCGACCTGGGCCAGTTCCAGGACCTCCGCGCGGCGGCGGCAGGCTGCACCGCCTGCGGGCTGGCGGCCACCCGCACCCAGGTGGTCTTCGGCGAGGGCGACCCGTCGGCCCGGCTCCTGGTGGTGGGCGAGGCCCCCGGCGCCGAGGAGGACCGCACTGGCCGGCCCTTCGTCGGCCGGTCCGGCCAGCTGCTCGAGCGGCTGCTCGCCGAGGAGGCGGGCCTGTCCCGCGCCGACTGCTTCATCGCCAACGTCGTGAAGTGCCGGCCCCCGGAGAACCGCAACCCGTCGGCCGGCGAGGTGGCGGCCTGCCGCCCGTGGCTCGACCAGCAGGTGGCGCTGATGGCGCCGGAGGTCGTGCTGACGCTCGGCAACTTCTCGAGCCGCCTCCTGCTCGGCACCAAGGACGGCATCACCACGCTGCGCGGGCGCTCCTACCCCGTCGGGCTGGGGGGACGGACGGTCACCGTCGTCCCGACCCTGCACCCCGCTGCGGTGCTGCGTGGCGGGAAGGTCCCGATGGGCCAGGTCCGCGACGACCTGCGGCGCGTCGCCCGACTCCTGGCGGAGGCGGCCGCATGAGCCGGCCCGTGCTCCGGCTGGCGACCACGTCGGCCCAGGAGACACAGGCCCTCGCGGCCGCGCTCGCCGAGCTGGCCCGGCCGTGCGACCTGGTGCTGCTGGTGGGCGACCTGGGCGCGGGCAAGACCGCGTTCACGCAGGGGTTCGGCGCGGGACTGGGCGTGGAGGACCAGGTGACCAGCCCGACGTTCGCCCTCGTGCGCCAGTACGAGGGCCGCCTGGACCTGAACCACCTGGACGTCTACCGCCTCGAGCAGGTGGGGGAGGCCCTCGACCTGGGCCTGTCCGAGCTGCTCGACGACGGCGCCGTGACCGTCATCGAGTGGGGCGACACGATCCTGCCGGCGCTCCCGCCCGACTACCTCGAGGTGCGCATCACGTTCCTGGACGGCGAGACCGCGCGCCCGGACCTGCGCATGCTGGAGCTGGTGGCCCGCGGGCCGCAGTGGGCGGCCCGGCAGAAGGCGCTGGCCACGGCGCTCGAGCAGTGGGCGGTGGCGGACGGCCCGCCGGCCGGGGCGACGGAGGACGGCGCATGCTGATCCTGGGCATCGAGACGGCGACCACGCAGATCGGCTGCGCCATCGGGAGCCACGAGGGCGTCCGCGCCGCGATCCACTCGGCGCGCGCCAAGCGGCACTGCGAGAACCTGACGCCGGCCATCGAGTTCCTCTGCGTCCAGGCCGAGATCTCGCTCGACGACATCGGCCTGGTCGCCGTGGACGTCGGGCCCGGCCTCTTCACCGGGCTGCGGGTGGGACTGGCCACGGCCAAGGCCATTGCGTTCGCCCGCCGGGTGCCCATGATCGGGGTGTCGAGCCTGGACCTGCTGGCGTTCCCCGTGCGGTTCACGCCGCGGCTGATCGTCGCCGCGATCGACGCGCGCCGCGGCGAGCTGTACCACGCCTTCTACCGGCAGGTCCCGGGCGGGGTGCAGCGTGTGACCGACTACGCCGTGGGGACGCCCGACGACCTGGCCTCCGAGCTGCTGGCCACCGGCGAGGAGCTGCTGCTGGTGGGCGACGGCGTCCACCGCTACCGCGAGGCGTTCGACGGGATGGCCAAGGTCGAGATCGTCGACCTGGCCTCCAGCCAGCCGTCGGCCTCGTCGCTCGTGCAGCTGGCCCATGCCCGGGCGCTGCGCGAGGACTTCAGCCAGGTGGCCGACATCGAGCCGATCTACCTCCGCCGCCCCGACGCCGAGATCAACTGGACCACGCGGGACGGCCGGTGATGGTCGTGCCCGAGGACATGGCGGCGACCCAGGACACGGTGGCGCCCGAGGCCGCGGTGGCGCCCGGCACGGTGGCGACGGTCGTGGCCCCCATGCGTCGGCGGCACCTGCGCGGCGTGGTGGCGATCGAGCGCGACGCCAACCCGCGGCCGTGGTCGCAGCGGCTGTTCGCCGGCGAGCTCCGCATGCCGACCAGCCGTCTCTACCTGGTGGCCCTCCAGGACCACCGGGTCGTGGGCTACGCCGGCCTCATGACCACCCTCGACGAGGGGCACGTCACCAACGTCGCCGTGCACCGGGACCACCGCCGCCAGCACGTGGCGACCATGCTGCTGCTGGTCCTCATGCGCCGCGCCGTCGAGCGGGGGGTCGTCGACATGACCCTCGAGGTCCGGACCTCCAACGCCGCGGCCCGCGAGCTCTACCGCCGGTTCGGGTTCGCACCCGGCGGCGTCCGCAAGGGCTACTACCAGGACACCGGCGAGGACGCCCTCATCATGTGGGCCCACGGGATCGACCAGTCCGACCAGGCCGACCGGCTCGCCGGGCTCGAGGCGGCGCTGCCGGTCCCGCTCGTGGACCTGACCGAGGGCGTCGACCTCCTGGCCGCGGCCCGCGCCGACGCCGACGGCACCGGTGCCGACGAGACCGGCACCGACGACGTGACGGAGACCGACTGATGGAACCGCTCATCCCCGACCTGTCGCCCGACACCGTCGTGCTCGGTGTCGAGACCTCCTGCGACGAGACCGCCGTCGCCGTCGTCCGGGGCGGCACCGACGTGCTCAGCTCGGTCGTGTCCTCCCAGGTGGACCTGCACGCCCGCTACGGCGGTGTGGTGCCCGAGATCGCCAGCCGGGCCCACAACGAGCTCATCATCCCGGTCGCCGCGCGGGCGATGGTCGAGGCCGGCGTCGAGGGCGCACAGATCGACGCCGTGGCGGCCACGGTCGGTCCCGGCCTGATCGGCGCGCTGCTCGTGGGCGTCTCGGCGGCCAAGGCGCTCGCGCTGACCTGGGAGGTGCCGTTCGTGGCGGTGAACCACCTGGAGGCCCACCTCTACGCCGCGCTCCTCGAGGACCCGGACCTGACGTTCCCGCTGGTCGTCCTGCTCGTCTCGGGCGGCCACACGATGCTCGTGTCGATGGAGGGCCACGGGCAGTACCGGCTGCTGGGCCAGACGCTCGACGACGCCGCGGGCGAGGCGTTCGACAAGGTCGCCCGGTTCCTGGGCCTGGGCTACCCGGGCGGCCCGGCCATCGACGCCGAGTCGCTGCACGGCGACCCGACCGCGGTGGCGTTCCCCCGGGCGCTCCAGCACGACGGCCTGGACTTCTCGTTCTCGGGCCTCAAGACCGCC
>CAIYXG010000505.1 GCA_903930035.1 uncultured Actinomycetes bacterium
CGAGAACATCCAGATCCACGGTGGCATCGGCTTCACCTGGGAGCACCCCGCCCACCTGTACTTCAAGCGGGCCAAGTCCTCGGAGCTGCTCTTCGGCGACCCGACCTACCACCGCGAGCTGCTCGCGCAGCGCATCGGCATCTGAGCCGCTCGGACCTGACCGGTCGCGCATGTTCGTCTGGGCGGCCCTGGCCGCGCTCGGCACCTTCGTCATCGCCGCGGTGGCCGTCGGGTCGGTGACCGGGCGCCTGGCCCGCTCGCCCCGGCGCAGCGTGTACGACCTCGAGGAGGCCGTGCAGTTCGTGGCCGAGCGCCTGCCGGCCGAGCTCACCGCCGAGCTCAGCTACGACGACGTGCGCGCCGTGCTCGGGTTCCACTGCGACTACCTGGCCGACAAGGGCGTGGCGTCCCCACGGACCGCCGACGAGATCGGCTCCGGCCTGGTGCTGGTCTCCGACGACGAGCCGCTGGCCTTCGTGCTCGGACGCTGCGAGGCGACCAGCCTGGACGTGTCCGACGCCGCCGTGGCCACGATCCTCGAGGTCGAGCGGGGCTACTACCAGGCCATCGGGGCGATCGGCCCGCAGGTGACCGGTCCGGAGGACCCCAGCAGCACGGGTCCCGACGGTCGGGCGGCAGCACCTACCATGTCGGCCGGACCGGCCGAGCACGAGTCTGGCCAGCCGGTCCGGACCGACGAGACAGAAGGGACCGAGTGACATGGAACGCCCGGGCAAGTTCGAGCACCACCAGTACGTCGGCGACAAGCGGACGCAGGTCGTCTACGACATCGACGCCCTCGGTCCCGAGGACGAGCACCTGATCACCGAGCTGATGGAGGCCGAGACCTTCATCTGCTTCGCCCCGGACACGCTCGCCGAGGCCCGCAACCGCTGCTACAAGCTCTACGGCCCGCAGCGCGCCTCCGCCTGACCGGCGGCCGCCGCACAGTCGTCCAGGGTCCCCGGTCATGGCGGTCGAGAACGCTCCCGTCATGGACTACCGGTTCGCCTCGGGCGCACTGACCCTCAGCGGCCACCTGGCCGTCCCCACCACCGGGATCGCCGGCGCGCCCGGCCTGGTGCTGCTCCACGGGTTCCCGACCCGGGGCCGCGAGTCCGAGCAGTCGGGCAAGTCGTTCCCCGAGCTGGCCGAGCGCATCGCCGCCGAGCTCGGGTGGGTGGTGCTGACCGCCAACTTCCGCGGCTGCGGCGCGGCCGAGGGCGACTTCTCGCTCATGGGGTGGCTCGACGACGTGCACGCTGCAGTGGCCCACCTGGGCTCGCTCGGCGTGAGCGGCGTCTGGCTGGCCGGGTTCGGCACGGGCGGGTCGCTCGCCGTGTGCGAGGGCGCCCGCAACCCGCAGGTGCGGGGCGTCGCCGCGCTGGCCACCCCGGGCGACTTCGAGGACTGGTCGCGCCAGCCGCGCCAGCTGCTGCTGCACGCCCGCAACGTGCACGTGGTGAAGGACCCGGACTTCCCGCCCGACTTCGACCGCTGGGCGTCCGAGCTCAAGGAGGTGCAGCCGGTCCCGGCTGCGGCCCGCATTGCGCCCCGGCCGTTCCTGGTGGTGCACGGCGACCGTGACGACCTGACCCCGCTCGACGACGGCCGGGCCCTGGCGGCCTCGCACGGCGACGCCGAGATCCGGATCATCGACGGGGCGGGGCACGAGCTGCGCCACGACCCGCGTGCCGTCGCGGTGTTCCTGGGCTGGCTGTCGCGGCAGCAGGCCTCGGAGGTCGAGCGGCTCACCGCCGAGGAGATGGCGGTGGAGCTGGCGGTGGAGCTGGCCGACGAGCTGTCGGCCGACTCGGTCGACCTCGACGGCGCCGACGACGACGAG
>CAIYXG010000506.1 GCA_903930035.1 uncultured Actinomycetes bacterium
CATGTAGGCGGTCGCGAAGAGCGGGAAGAGGAGCATCTGGTGCCGCTCCCGGTCGGGGCGGTAGTTCGGGTCGGCCGCCGTCCGCTGGTACCGGTTGTAGGTGCCGAACAGCCCCGCACGGTGCGGGGCCACGTCGCTCACGCCACGCTCGTCCGACTTGCCGGGCGTGATGACGACCTCGTCCGACATCGGGACGAAGCCGTACACGCGCTCGCCGACGGCCAGGTGCTCGGACCGGCTCTCCGTGACCTCCGCGAACCCCCAGGCCGGCACCCTGCCCCACTCGTCGGGGGAGCCTGGCGCCGGGAAGACCTTCCAGTACTGGAGCATGTCGCCGAACACGGCGTAGGTGATGTTGTTGGTGGTGAGCCCGAAGGCGTCGACCCGCAACCGGCTCTGGCCCGGCTGCAGCTCCGCCGGGGCGTCCTGCACCACCCGCATCGTCGTGATCTCGCTGCGGCTGTTCTCGACGGTCGGCATGCGACGTGTCTACCCAGCACCCCAACAACTGTCAAGCGTTACGACAAAAGTTGGTCATGACGCCGCCGTCTCCTCGACGAACCACGTGTCGGCGTTGCGCTGCTTGATCGTGTCCCAGTCGAGGGGCACGCGCTCGAGCTCCCAGAAGGTCTGGGGGAAGTCCGGCATGCGGCCGACGCCGATCTGGTCGGGCCCGTCGCGGTCGGCGGGGTCGAAGTGGTTGCCGAAGAGCTGGTCCCAGACCGACGTCACGGCGCCGTAGTTGGTGTCGCCCTCGGCGTAGACGGTCGAGTGGTGCCAGCGGTGCAGGTCGGGCGTGGAGAAGACCCGGTTCAGCGGACCGCTGTCCACGTCGACGTTGCAGTGCTGGACCTGCCCGTACATCCCGCGGACGGCCTGGTAGACGACGTGCTGCTCGTGGCTCAGGCCCAGCGCCCCGATCACCACGGTCTCCATCACCATGTCGACGAACATCTCCAGGCTCTGGAAGCGGGTGGCGTTGAACCAGTAGAGGCGCTCGGCGCTGTGGTGCACCGAGTGCACCCGCCACGCCGGCCCCCACACGTGGCCCAGCTGGTGGAGCCGGGAGTGGAACAGGTCGAACGCCAGGATCCCGAGCACGGCGCCGGCCGCCACGGGCAGCCGGTGGGCGCGCAGGGTCCGGCGGGTCCGCCGGCGCACCGGCGCCGCGACGGCCATCGCCAGGCCTTGCGAGGCCATGACCGACGCCAGGAACTGGCCGTCGGTGACGAACTCCTTGAGGGTCGGCCGCCAGTCGGCCCGGTAGGGGCGGCGCCGCTCGACGAGCGCCACGACCCCGTAGAACGCCGCAGTGACGGCCGGGACGGCGACCGCAGGGTTGCGGCCGCGCCGCCGCAAGTGCCGGTCGGCCGCGAGTGAGAGCGCGGCTCCTGCCACGACCCCGCCGTGCAGCGCCCAGCTGGTGAGCCGCCGTCGGTTCATCGGTCGGCCTCCTGCGCCAGGACGAGCCGGACCGAGACGATGCCGGCGTCGCGCACCACGTCGACCTGCGACCCGTCGTCGGCAGGGCGGACCTCCAGCGGGAGAAGGTCGCGCTCCCGGACGTCGCACACGGCGGCGCCGGCGAGCCGGCGGCACACGTGCAGCCGGCAGCGCACCCGTCCGGCCCCGGTCCGGTCGGCCAGCCGCACGACCAGGCCCTCGCCGCGGTCGGCGGCCTTGAGCGCCAGGACGTCGACCTCGGGCGCCGGTCCGTCCGGCTCCGGCCCGCCGACCGTGAGCACCTGTGCCACCGCGGCGGCGAGGCGTCCCGCAGGGTCCGCGGACAACAGGTCGGCCGCGGCGCGGCCGCGCACCCACGGCGGACCTTCGCCCCAGGCGAGGACGACCTCGGCCGTGGTGGGCCCGGGCTCGTGGCCCTTGGCGGGGCACGCGAGGATCGGCACGACGCCCCAGGCCCGCTCCTTGGTGGCGTTGCGGGCGACGACGACCTCGGCCGTGCGGCCGTCGCGGACGGCGACGGCGCGGGTCATCTCCACGGCCACGGTGAGGGGCGACGTGCCGCCCTCCATGACGACCCACGAGGACACCGGCCAGAACGTCGGGGTGAAGAGCCGCTGGGGCGGCCGGACCACCTGGCCGCCCGGCTGGTCCATGACCAGCGAGGTCGGTGCACCGTCGAGCGGGACCGAGAGGACGACCGTCCGGCGCTCGCCCGGGACGACCCGGGTGCGGACGACGACGTGCTCGGCGCCAGGGCGTAGGACGAACTCCCGCGTGGTGGGCCGTCCGTCGAGGAGCGCCGTGGCCCGGACCGTGACGCTGCCGTCGTCGGCCCGCTCCTCGGTGACGGTCGCCGCGTGCGCCGAGGTCCGGCCCACCTCGCGCAGGTA
>CAIYXG010000507.1 GCA_903930035.1 uncultured Actinomycetes bacterium
CACCACCACGTGCGGGAGGACGCCCAGACCCTCTACGGGTTCCTGACCGCAGAGGACCGCCGCACGTTCGAGGTGCTGCTGTCGGCCCACGGCGTCGGCCCTGCGCTCGCCATGTCGGTGCTCACCGCCCTGCCGCCGGCCGAGCTGCGGCGGGCCCTCGCCGCCAACGACGTCGACGCCCTGTGCGCGGTCCCCGGCATCGGCAAGAAGACGGCGGCCCGCCTGGTGCTCGACCTCTCGTCCAAGCTGGCCGCCGACGTCGACCCCCACGACGTCGTGCCCGCCGGCACCGCCACGGCGCCGGGGGCGCAGGCCGACGTCCGGGACGCACTCATGGGCATGGGCTTCGGGGCCGAGGAGGTCCGGCGCGTGATGGCCGACCTCCCGGACGAGGACGACGCCGGCGAGCTGCTGCGCGTCGCCCTGCAACGGCTGGCGGCGGCCTGAGATGGCGCGCGACGAGCTGCTCGACCCGTCGGCCTCCGGCGACGACGCCGACCACGAGGCCGCGCTGCGGGCGCGCGCCGACCAGGCGGCCGACCTCCCGGACGCCGCCGACCCCACCTCGTCGCTCCGGCCGCGTTCGCTCGAGGAGTTCGTCGGCCAGACCGAGCTCAAGCACCGGCTGTCGGTGATCCTCACCGCGGCGCGCAACCGCGGCCAGGCTGCCGACCACTTCCTGTTCGCCGGCCCCCCGGGCCTGGGCAAGACGTCGCTCGCCGGCATCGTCGCCAACGAGATGGAGGTCGACCTCCACGTCACGTCGGGCCCCGCGCTCGAGCGGCCCGGCGACCTGGCCGCCATCCTGACCAAGCTGGGCGAGGGCGACGTCCTGTTCATCGACGAGATCCACCGCCTCAGCCGCTCGGTCGAGGAGGTCCTCTACCCGGCCATGGAGGACTTCGAGCTCGACATCGTCCTGGGCAAGGGCCCTGCGGCGCGTTCCATCCGCCTCGACCTGCCCCGGTTCTGCCTGGTGGGCGCCACCACCCGGACGGGCCTGATCACCGGTCCGCTGCGGGACCGGTTCGGCCTGGTGGCGCGGCTGGACTACTACGAGCCCGGCGACCTGCGGGAGATCGTGCTGCGGGCGGCCGGGATCCTGGGCGCCGAGCTCGACGAGGACGGCGCGGTGGAGATCGCCCGCCGTTCACGGGGCACGCCCCGCATCGCCAACCGCCTGCTGCGCCGGGTGCGCGACGTCGCGGAGGTGGAGGGTGACGGCCGTATCGACGGCGTCACCGCCCGCCGCGGGCTGGAGCTGTTCGGCATCGACGAGCGCGGCCTGGACAAGGTCGACCGGTCGGTGCTCGCCGCGCTCTGCGAGCACTTCGGCGGCGGACCGGTGGGGCTGTCCACGCTGGCCATCGCCGTCTCGGAGCCGACCGAGACGGTCGAGGACGTCTACGAGCCCTTCCTGATCCAGCAGGGCCTGCTCATGCGGACCCCGCGCGGCCGTGTCGCGACCGACGCCGCCTGGCGCCACCTGGGGCTGGTCCCGCCGGCCGCGGACCCTGCGCTGTTCGACTGACCGCCGCGGTTCGGGGGGCGGCACCCCGCGTAGGTACCATGCGTCCGTTGCGGCCCAGTCACGAGCGGCCGCCCGACGACGGAGCGACTGGCTGTGGAGCGCACCCACTTCGAGGAAGAGCACGACATGTACCGGAAGGCCTTCCGGACGTTCATCGAGCGGGAGATGGAGCCGCACCGTGAGCGCTGGGAGGACGAGGGGATCGTCGACCACGAGGTGTTCGAGAAGGCCGGCGCGGCCGGGTTCATCGCCATGGCGGTGCCCGAGGAGTACGGCGGCTCCGGCGTCCAGGACTTCCGCTACAACCAGATCATCATCGAGGAGCTGTCCAACGCCGACATGTTCCCCCACGGCATCGGCCTGACCCTCCACACCGACGTCTGCCTGCCCTACTTCCTGGAGTACTGCAACGAGGAGCAGAAGCAGCGCTGGCTCCCGGGCATCGCCTCGGGCGAGCTCATCACCGCCGTGGCCATGACCGAGCCGGGGATCGGCTCCGACCTGGCGTCGATGGGCACGACGGCCATCCGTGACGGCGAGGAGTACGTCATCAACGGGTCCAAGACCTTCATCACCAACGGCATCAACGCCGACCTGGTGCTGCTGGCCTGCAAGACCGACCCGACCCAGAAGCACAAGGGCATGTCGATCGTCGTGGTGGAGCGGGGCACCGAGGGCTTCGAGCGCGGCCGGAACCTGGACAAGGTCGGCCTCCACGCCCAGGACACCGCCGAGCTGTTCTTCAACGACGCCCGGGTGCCGGTGGCCAACCGGATCGGCGAGGAGGGGGACGGCTTCCTGCTGCTCGTCAAGAACCTGCCCCAGGAGCGGCTGTCCATCGCCATGTCGGCCGTGGCCCACGCCCGGACCATGCTCGAGTGGACCAAGGAGTACTGCAACGAGCGGACGGCCTTCGGCCAGAAGATCGGCTCGTTCCAGAACAGCCGCTTCAAGCTGGCCGAGATGGAGACCGAGGTGTCCATCGCAGAGGTCTTCGTGGACGAGGGCATCAAGCGCCTGAACGAGGGCACCCTCACGGCCGAGGACGCGTCCATGGCCAAGTGGTGGGTCACCGAGCTGCAGAAGCGGGTGGCCGACACCTGCGTGCAGCTGCACGGCGGCTACGGCTACATGAACGAGTACCCGATCGCCCGCGCCTACAAGGACGCCCGGATCACCTCGATCTACGGCGGCACGACCGAGATCATGAAGGAGATCATCGGTCGGTCGCTCGGCTTCTGAGCACCTCCGCCGCAGGTCGCACCCGGTGCTGACCTCGGACCTCGACTACCCGCTCCCGCCCGGGGCGGTGGCGCAGCACCCGGTGTCCCCCCGTGACGCGGCCCGCCTGCTGGTGGACGCCGGACCGTCGGCGCCACCCGTCCACCGGACGGTCCGCGACCTGCCCGACCTGCTGGCGCCGGGCGACCTCCTGGTCGTCAACGACACGCGGGTCCTGCGGGCCCGCGTCCCGGTGCTGCGCCCCGGCGGCGGGGCCGGCGAGGTGCTGCTCCTCGAGCCGCACCCTGGGGCCGCAGCCGGCCCAGGCTGGTGGGAGGCGCTCGTCCGGCCGTCCCGGCGGCTCCGGCCGGGGACGGTCGTCGTCGCCGCGGCCGGCGACCTGCGCGTGGAGCTGGGCGAGCACCTCGAGGACGGTCGGCGGCTGGTGCGTCCCCTGCCGCCCGGCCCGGCTCCCGAGGGGGCGACCGACTGGCTGCTCGACGCGCTGGAGGAGGCCGGGCAGGTCCCGCTGCCGCCGTACATCACGGCGCCGCTCGAGGACGCCGAGCGGTACCAGACCGTCTTCTCGCGGCGGCCGGCGTCGTCCGCCGCCCCCACGGCCGGCCTCCACCTGACGGACCAGGTCGTGCAGCGGTGCGCCGAGGCCGGCGTGGGTCTGGCCCGGGTCGAGCTGGTGGTGGGGCTCGACACCTTCCGGCCCATCGAGGTGGACACGGTCGAGGACCACCCCATCCACTCCGAGTGGTACCGCGTGCCCGACGAGACCTGGGACGCCGTGCAGACGGTGCGCGCCGCGGGCGGACGCGTCGTGGCCGTCGGCACGACGTCGGTGCGGTCGCTCGAGTCCCGTGCGCGCACCGGCGCGGCCGAGGGGCGCACGCGCCTGTTCATCACGCCCGGGTTCGAGTTCGGTGCGGTGGACCTGCTCATGACCAACTTCCACCTGCCGCGGTCGTCCCTGCTGGCGCTGGTGCAGGCGTTCGTGGGGCCGCGGTGGCGCGACCTGTACGCCGACGCGCTCGAGGAGGGCTACCGGTTCCTGTCCTTCGGCGACGCCTCGCTCCTGCAGCACACGCCCGGCGTGGCGGCCGTGGGAGGCTCGGCGCCGTGAAGCTGCACCTCGACGTCACGGCCACCGACGGCCCCGCCCGGACCGGCACCGTCCGCACGGCCCGCGGGCAGATCACCACGCCGGTGTTCATGCCGGTCGGCACCCGTGGCGCCGTGCGCTCGGTGACGACCCACGAGGTGGCGCGCCTGGCTGCGGCCGACGGCACCGCCCCCGAGGTGCTCCTCGGCAACACCTACCACCTGATGCTGCGGCCGGGGGCCGAGACGGTCGCCGACCTGGGGGGCCTGCACCGGTTCATGGGCTGGGACGGCCACCTGCTGACCGACTCCGGCGGCTTCCAGGTCTTCTCCCTCGACCCGAAGGTCACGGACGAGGGCGTGGCGTTCCGGTCGGCCTACGACGGCGACCCCTACCTGCTGAGCCCGGAGGACGCCGTGGCGACGCAGGAGCTGCTCGGTGCCGACATCCAGATGGTCCTGGACGTCTGCCCGCCGCTGCCGTCGCCGCCGGAGGTCCTGCGCGCCGCGGTGGACCGGACGGCCGACTGGGCCGCCCGGGCCCGGGCCGCGCACACCCGGACCGCGGACCAGTCGCTGTTCGGGATCGTGCAGGGCGGCGACGACCCCGAACTGCGGCGCGAGGCCGCCCGGCGGACCGTGGCGCTGGACTTCGACGGCTACGCGGTGGGTGGCCTGAGCGTGGGGGAGACCCGGGCCGCCATGCTGCCGGCACTGGCCGCGGCGCTCGAGGAGCTCCCGGCCGACCAGCCCCGCTACCTCATGGGCGTGGGCGACCCGGTGAGCATCGTGGAGGCGGTGGCGCTCGGCGTGGACATGTTCGACTGCGTCATGCCGACGCGTCTGGCCCGCCACGGCACGCTGCTCACGGCCGGGGGCCGGGTCAACATCAAGCGGGCCGAGCACGCGCGCAGCTCCGAGCCGGTCGACCCCGGCTGCCCGTGCCCCACCTGCACGCACTACGAGCGCGGCTACCTGCGGCACCTGTGCCGGGTGGACGAGCCCGCGGCGGCGACCCTCTGCTCGGTGCACAACCTGACCTGGATGCTGACGCTGGTGGGCCGGATCCGGTCGGCGGTCGCCGCCGGGACGCTGGACTCGCTCCGGTCGGACGTGGCCGCGGTCTGGGCCTCGACGGGCCCCGGGCAGGACTGACCGCCGCGTGCCGCCGCACCGCCCGGGGGGCGGTTCGAACCGCTGCCCGGCGCCCCCTAGGGTGTGGGGCCTGTGACTACCAACCTCCTCTCCCTCGTCCTGGCCCAGTCCGACAACCAGGGCAGCCCGCTGGGCCTGCTGATCCTCCTGGTCCCCATGGGCGCCATCCTCTGGCTCACGATCGTCCCGCAGCGCAAGCAGCGCCAGAAGCAGGCCGAGCTCATGTCCCGCCTGGCGGTGGGCGAGGAGGTCCTGACCAACGGCGGGATCATCGGCACGATCACCTACCTCGAGGACGACGTCGCCCACATCGAGGTCGACTCCGACGTCGTGATCCGCGTGGCCAAGGGTGCGATCAGCCGCACCACCAGCGAGGCCGCCGCGGCTGCCTCCGGCGCCCGCCGGACGCGGGGCGGCGCCAAGGCCGACGACGGGGCCGACGACGCCGACGGCGAGTGACCCTGAGGGCCGTCGGGGCCCGGCGCGGCGGGCATCACCCTGCCGCTCGGCCCTCCCGGTAGCCTGACCCGGCCTGCCACCGCCCCGGTGCCAGAAGGAACGAGATGCGACAGCACCCCCTCCGACAGATCATCCTGACCATGGTCGTCGCGTACGGCCTGCTCATCGCGACCGTCCTGTCGGGCCGCAGCCCCAAGCTGGGCCTCGACCTGCAGGGCGGCATCTCGGTGAACCTCCAGCCGGTGCGCAACGGGAAGGTCGTCGACGACGTCAAGCCCGAGCAGCTCGACGAGTCCATCGCCATCATCCGCAAGCGGGTCGACGCCCTCGGCGTGGCGGAGCCCGAGGTGTCGCGCCAGGGCAACACGATCACCGTCCAGCTCCCCGGCGCCAAGAACCAGCAGCAGGTGCTCGACGTGGTCGGCAAGACCGCCGAGCTGCGGTTCCGGCCGGTCCTCCAGACCGTGGGCCAGGTGCCCACCGGCACCAAGCGCAAGAAGGCCAAGGCCGAGCTGGAGAAGCTCCGGAAGGAGCTGAAGGTGCCGGACGGCGTCTTTGCCGTCCAGATCGCCGAGGACGAGCAGTCGCGCCAGCCGACGGCGGCGCCGCCGACCACGGCCCCGCCCGAGATCACCGCGCCCCCGTCGACCACGGCGACGACCGCGGCGCCCGGGACCACCGCGGACCCCACGGCGGGCAACGGCGGCCGGCGGTCGGTCGTGCAGAAGGAGACGACCACGACCACGACCCAGCCGCCGTCGACCACCACCACGCCGGCCAAGCCGGTGGCGCTCAACCAGTACGGCGTGGACGTCTACGACCCGAAGTTCGCGCAGATGTACCAGCTGGAGCAGCAGCTCTCGACCCAGACGACGAAGCCGGGCGACGACAAGGCCGACGCCGAGGTGACGCTGGTCGGCCGTGACGGCACCGTCTACAAGCTGGGCCCGACCCAGCTCACCGGCACGGCGGTCGAGACCGCGCAGGCGGGCCTCGACCAGTCGGGCCAGTGGACCGTCAACCCGGTGTTCCGGAAGGGGCCCAAGGGGATCGACCTCTTCAACAAGGCCGCGGCCCAGTGCTACAACGGCGAGCCGACGTGCCCGGCGCTGGCGCCCAACAAGGGCCAGCTGGCCATCGTGCTCGACTCGCAGGTGCTGTCCGCCCCGTCCATCAACGAGCCCACCTTCGAGCGGGACCGCATCCAGATCTCGGGCGACTTCACCGAGGCCGAGGCCAAGTCCCTCGCCGTGGCGCTGCGGTTCGGCTCGCTGCCCATCGAGCTCCAGCCCCAGCAGGCCGAGACCGTGTCGGCCACGCTCGGCAAGGGTGCCCTCAAGGCCGGCATCATCGCCGGTCTGATCGGCCTCCTCCTGGTGGCCGCGTTCCTGGTGCTCTACTACCGCATCCTGGGCCTGGCCACGGTCGGGGCGCTCACGATCTCGGCCTCGCTGCTGTGGGTGATCATGTCGAACCTCAGCGCCACGGTGACGCTGGCCGGCGTGGTGGGCATCGTCGTGTCGATCGGCATCTCGTTGGACAGCTCCGTCGTGTTCTTCGAGTCGATCAAGGAGGACGTCCGCAACGGGGCCAGCCTCCGGTCGTCGGTGGAGAAGTCGTTCTCCGGGGCCTACTCCACGATCGTCAAGGCCGACATGTCGTCGCTCATCGGCGCCGTGGTCCTCTACTGGCTGTCGATCGGCCCGGTGCGCGGGTTCGCGTTCTACCTGGGCGTGGCCACGCTGCTGGACCTGGTGGCGGCGTACTTCTTCCTCCGCCCCACCGTGGTCCTGCTGTCCCGGTCGAAGCAGGGCCAGCACCCGGGGCGGTTCGGGATCCCGACCGACGACCTGACCGAGGCCGCCAGCGCCGCGGCGCACGGCGGCAGGGTGACGACGGCCGCGGCGGCCGCCGCCCGCACGGAGGGGGACGACTGATGGGCGTCGGGTACGACCTCTACCGGGGGCGCAACGACTTCAACTTCCCCCGCTACTGGCGGCTGATGCTGGGCATCTCCGCGCTGCTCATGGTGGTGTCGGTCGTCTCGCTGTTCACCCGGGGCCTGAACCTCTCGATCGACTTCGAGGGCGGGACCGTCTGGGAGGTGCCGTCCAAGTCGCTGACCCAGGAGCAGGCCGCTGCCGCGCTGGCCGACTACGGGCCGGAGGCGGCCGAGAAGTTCCAGGAGGCGACCACCGCCGACGGCCTGCGCGTGCTGCGCATCTCCGGCCGCGTGGACAGCGTGGCCGAGGGCACCAAGGCCGCCGCCGCGCTCGCCGAGGCGGCGAAGCTCCCCGACGGCGACGTCAAGGTCACGACCGTCGGGCCCTCGTGGGGCAAGGACATCACCCGCCAGGCGCGGCTGTCGCTCATCATCTTCCTGGTGCTGATCGCGGCCTACATCGCGTGGCGCCTCGAGCCCAAGATGGCGGTCGCCGCCATCATCTCGGTGGTCCACGACGTCCTGCTCACCGTCGGCGTCTACTCCGTCTTCCAGATCCAGGTGTCGCCGGCGACGGTGATCTCCTTCCTCACCATCCTGGGGTTCTCGCTGTACGACACGATCGTGGTGTTCGACCGGGTCCAGGAGAACTCGGTGCGGCTGGGCCGGACCGGCCAGTACACCTACACGGCAATCATGCGGCGCTCGCTCAACCAGGTCTTCATGCGCTCGGTGAACACCACCTTCATCACGCTGCTGCCGGTCGTGTCGATGCTCGTGGTCGGCCAGGTCGTCTTCGGCCAGGCGACGCTCGGCGACTTCTCCCTCGCCCTGCTCATCGGCCTGGCCTCGGGCGCCTACTCCTCGCTGTTCGTCGCCAGCCCGCTGACGGCGTACCTGAAGGAGCGCGAGCCCCGCTACGTGGAGATCCGCAAGCGGCTCGTGGCCAAGGGCGTGGACGTCGACGACACGGCGTGGCACGGCGTCTCGTCCGGCTCGGTCGCCGCCCGGCGCACGGCGCCCGCCGCGGCGGCCGCCACCACGGCGACGGCCACGGCCGAGCGGCCGGCGGC
>CAIYXG010000508.1 GCA_903930035.1 uncultured Actinomycetes bacterium
CCAGGGGCTGCGCGCCACGCTGGCAGGCCGCGGCGCCGCCTTCGCCTTCGGGCCCGCGCTCGGCGCCGGGACCCTGCTCGCGCTCTGGCTCCGGCACCCGCTGCTCGGGTAGCGCCGGTGCCGGGCGGGGGCCCGGGTCAGTCGCCCCCGGTGGCGTCCGGCTCCGCGGCGGTGCCGCCGGCCGTCGTGGTCGTGGTGGACGGGGCCGGCCCGCCGTACAGGTCCTGCACGAACGGGATGAGCCGGGTCATGGTGTGCTGGAGGCACTTGGAGGACAGGTGGACCCCGTCCCCGGCGAAGCACTTCACCGTGCCCAGGTCGTCGAGCGTGACGTAGTCGGCGAAGCCGCCGTCCGGGCCGGCCACGACCTTGGCCAGGTCGAAGTACTCCACCCAGTCGCGACGGGCCGCCTCCTGCTTGGCGACCCGGTTGATGGTCAGCAGCGCCTCCTGGATCTTGGGGTTGCCCACGTTGGGCTCGCCCACCCAGACGACCCGGCGGCCGTCGCCGTGGGCCAGGTCCATGACCTGCGCCACCCGCTCCCGGTAGGCGTCCTCCCAGCCGGGCTGGCCGTACTGCGCGACGACCGTGCCGTCCGGCGTGAGGACCGACTGCTGGTCGTTCGCCCCGACCATGAACATGTAGACCTCGGGCCGGTACTGCGTGATCAGCTCCTGCGTGCGGGCCACCCAGTCGAAGTAGTCGGCGCGGGTGAGACCGGTCGCCACCTTGCCCTGCACGTCGACCGCGAGCTCGGGGGTCTTCGAGGCCGAGGCCTTGAGCTGGTTCCCCACGCCCTGCGAGGTGGAGTCGCCGGCGACCAGGATCCGCAGCGGCGCGTCGGCGGTCGGGACGCGGACCGGCGGCAGCGCCGTGGTGGTGGTCGAGGCCGGCACCGTCGTCGAGGTGACGGCGGGGACGTCGGTCTCGGGCTCCTGGATGCCCAGCTGCACCGCCGCCCAGTCGTAGGGGCGGTTCAGCGAGAACAGGTTGGCCAGCCGGTCGACGCTCTTGGCCGTGAACAGCGAGACCGAGCGCTGCCAGCCGAGCGGCATGCCCTCGGCCGACCGGACCAGGTTCCCGGACGCCAGCACCACGAACACGGCGAGCGCCACGACCAGCCCGCGCCACACCGTCTGGGCGGGCATGGTCCGACGGACGCGCCGCGCGGGACGGCGCCGGGCGGTCGCCGGGCGGTCGGGGCGGGAGGTCTGCGGAGCGGCCATGTCAGAACTGGAAGTAGATGAACGGCGCGACCCCCTGGGGGCCGAGCAGGTTGATCACGACGAGCCAGAGTCCCACACCCAGGGCGATCAGCAACGGCGGGAGCTGCGAGGCCCGGTACTCCAGGGCGTCGCCCAGCCGCGGGGGAAGGAACTGCGAGAAGAGCCCCACGCCGAGCGCCAGCAGGACCGTCGGGGTCACCAGGGTGCCCACGCCCCAGTTGGCGACCAGGCCCCACAGGTAGCCGAACGCCGTCCCCATGTCCTGGGCCCGGAAGAAGATCCAGCCGACGGTCACGAACTGGAACACCCCGAAGCACGCGAGCGCCGGGTGGACCGAGCGGCGGACGACGCGCTCGTCGTGACGCATCGCCGTCGAGGACTCCGGGAGGTGCTCGTGGTGGAGCTGTGCCGTCCGGGCCGCCTCCGACTCGGCACGGGCCGCGTCGACCGCGGCGCGCTCGTCGGGGTGCTCGTCGACCGCCAGGAGCGACAGGTCGACGTCGGCCACGGTCTCGTCGGCGGCGCGGGCCAGGTGCTCGGGCGACGGGCGGGAGGTGTCGGGCCGGCCGGCAGCCCCGCGGGCCGTCCGGGCCGCGGCAGCACGCCGGTCCGGACGCTCGCGGACCCACCGCTCCACGGACAGGCCGAGCCCGTGGTAGAGCCCCCAGAAGAGGAAGGTGAAGTTGGCCCCGTGCCACAGCCCGCCCAGGACCATCGTGATGATGAGGTTCCGCCGCTCCTTGGCGTCGCCGCCACGGTTGCCGCCGAGCGGGATGTACAGGTAGTCGCGGAGCCAGCGGGACAGCGTCATGTGCCAGCGGCGCCAGAACTCCTGGATCGACGCGGACGTGTAGGGCCGGTCGAAGTTGTCGGGGAACCGGATCCCGAGGAGCATCGCGATGCCGATGGCGATGTCGGTGTACCCGGAGAAGTCGGCGTAGATCTGGACCGCGTAGGACCACGCCCCGATCAGCAGCTCCCAGTTGCGGTACTGGCCCGGGGCCACGAACACCGGGTCGACGATCGCCGTCGCCAGGTAGTTCGCGATGACCACCTTCTTGAACAGGCCGCGGCAGATGAGCCGCACGGCGCGCACGGCGTCGACCGACCCGGGGTTCCGCCGGCGCCGCATCTGCGGGACGAACTCCGAGACACGGACGATCGGGCCGGCCACCAGGTGGGGGAAGAACGCCAGGTAGACCGCGAAGTCGAGCGGGGCGACCGGCTCCTGCTCACGGCGGTAGACGTCGACGACGTAGCTGATCGCGCAGAACAGGAAGAACGAGATGCCGACCGGGAGCGTCACCTTGATCAGCAGCGGCGTCGGGGCCAGTCCGAAGGGGCGGAGCAGCGCGAGCAGCGAGTCGACGAAGAACCCGTAGTACTTGAAGAACCCGAGCAGCAGGAGGTCGAAGCCCACGCCGACCACCATCCAGGTGCGGCGGGCGCGCTCGCCCCGGGCGCGGTGCACGCCGACGGCGAACACGTGGTTGCCGAACGTGCACGCCAGCAGCAGGAAGACGAACCGCCAGTCCCACCACCCGTAGAAGAGGTACGAGGCGCCCAGCATGAACCAGCGCCACTGCCGGGGCTGGTCGTTCAGCCGCCACGCGATGCCCAGGACGACGACGAAGAACAGCGCGAAAGTCATCGTCGGGAACAGCACGGCCCGCCACCTCCCTCGTCGTGACGTCGGACGGTCCGGCACCAGTGAACACCGGATGGACCCGCACAGTGTGGAACACGGCCGGTCGCGGCGGGGGCGCGGCGCTGGCCTAGCGTCGCCGCATGGACATCGCAGGACGCAGGATCATGGTCACCGGCGCGAGCGGGGGCCTGGGCACCGCCACGGCGCTCGAGCTGCACCGTCGGGGCGCCCGGCTCGTGCTCACCGCCCGGCGCCGGCACCTGCTCGACGAGCTGGCGGCCCGGACCGGCGCCGAGGTGGTGGTCGCCGACCTGGCCGACCACGACGACGTCGAGCGGCTCTGCGGGCTGGCGACGGAGATGGACGTGCTCGTCCTGAACGCCGGCACCGGCGCCGAGGGCGACGTGACCACCCTCACGCCAGAGGTCGTCGACTTCGTCATCGACGTCAACCTGCGCTCGCCGATCGTCATGACGTCGGCCTTCGCCCGCCACAAGGTCGCCGCCGGCGCCGAGGGCCAGGTCGTGCTCGTCGGGTCGCTCTCGGGCCTGGTCGCCACGCCGCGCACGGAGATGTACAACGCCACCAAGTTCGGGCTCCGCGGCTTTGCCCTCTCGGCCCGTCAGGACCTCGAGCACACGAAGGTCGGCATCACGCTGGTGGCACCCGGGTTCATCCGCGACGCCGGCATGTTCGCCGACAACGACGTCACGCTGCCCCCCGGGGTGCGCACGAAGTCCCCGCAGGACGTGGCCGACGGCGTGGTGAGGGCCATCCGGAACAACCCGGCCGAGGTGTTCGTCTCGCCCACGGAGCTCCGGGTCGCCGCCACCCTGGGCACCGTCGCCCCCGGGCTCAGCGAGCGCCTGCAGCGGCGGATGGACACCAAGAAGATGGCGTCCGGCGGCTGAGCCGCCGGACCGGCCGGCGCCGTCAGTCGTCGCGCCGTCGGCGCCACAGCAGCAGACCAGCACCGAGCACCAGCAGAGACGCGGCGGCCCCGAGCGG
>CAIYXG010000509.1 GCA_903930035.1 uncultured Actinomycetes bacterium
CACCCGGGCCGACGCCCGCGCCCAGGTCGCGGCGGTCGCGGCCGCGCTGCGGGCCGAGGGCGTCGGGCCGGGCGACCGGGTCGCGGCCTGGATGCCGAACGTCGCGGAGACCGTGCTCGTGATGCTGGGCGCGGCGGCGGTGGGCGCGGTGTTCTCGTCGACCTCGCCCGACTTCGGCGCCGACGGCGTGCTCGACCGGTTCGGCCAGATCGCCCCCACCGTGCTGGTGGCCGTGGACGGGTACTCCTACGGCGGCACGGGCCACGACCGGCGCGGCCCGCTGGCCCAGGTCGCCGGCGCGCTCGACGGGCTGCGCAGGGTCGTGGTGGTGCCGTTCCTCGACGACGACCCGGACCTGTCCGGCGCCGCCCGGGCGACGACGGCCGGCGTGTCGGCCTGGGACGACTGGCTGGCGCCGCACCAGGGGGCCCCCGAGCACTTCGAGCAGCTGCCGTTCGACCACCCTTGGTACGTCCTCTACAGCTCGGGCACGACGGGCGTGCCCAAGTGCATCGTCCACCGCGCCGGCGGCGTGCTGCTCCAGCACCTGAAGGAGCACCAGCTCCACCTGGACCTGCGGGCGGGCGACCGGGCGCTCTACTTCACGACCTGCGGCTGGATGATGTGGAACTGGCTGGTCTCCGCGCCGGCCTCCGGCGTGACCGCCGTCCTGTACGAGGGCAACCCGGCCCACCCCGGCGTGGACCGGCTCTGGCAGACGGTGCGCGACGAGCAGCTGCACTTCCTGGGCGTCGGCGCCAAGTACCTGGACGCCGTGCGCACCTCCGGCTACTCGCCCGCGGCCGAGGGCCTGGGCCCGCTCCGGACGCTCGCGTCGACCGGCTCGCCGCTGTCGCCGGAGTCCTTCGAGTGGGTCATGTCCGACGTGGCCACCGGGTGCGGCCCCGAGGGGCTCCACCTGGCGTCGATCAGCGGCGGCACCGATCTGTGCGGGTGCTTCGTGGGCGGCGACCCGACCCGGGCGGTCTGGGCCGGCGAGCTGCAGGGCCCGGCCCTCGGCATGGCGGTCGACGTGTGGCGGGAGGACGGCACCCCGGCGGCGGTCGACGAGCGCGGCGAGCTGGTGTGCACGCAGGTCTTCCCGTCGATGCCGCTGCGGTTCTGGGGCGACGACGCCGCCGCTGCCGCCGCCGCCGGAAACCTGGCTCCTGAGGGCGACGGGCGGTCCGGTTCCGTCCCCGGTCCGGCCGGGCACCGCGTGGGGCCGAAGTACCGCGCCGCCTACTTCGAGCGCTTCGACGTGCCCGGCGACGTCTGGGCCCACGGTGACTTCGCCAGCTGGACCGTCCACGGCGGCATGGTCATCCACGGCCGGTCCGACACCACCCTCAACCCCGGCGGGGTGCGCATCGGCACCGCCGAGATCTACCGGCAGGTCGAGCACGTCCCGGGCGTGGCCGAGTCGCTCGTGTTCGGCCAGGAGGTCGACGGCGACACGCGCATCGTGCTGCTCGTGCGGTGCACCGAGCCCGGGGGACTGACCGACGAGCTGGTGGCCGAGGTCCGTCGCCGTATCCGGACGGGGTGCACGCCGCGCCACGTCCCGGCGGTGGTGCTCGAGGTCGACGACCTGCCGCGGACCCGGTCGGGCAAGCTCGCCGAGCTGGCGGTCACCGACGCCGTGAACGGGCGCGAGGTGCGCAACACGACGGCGCTCGCCAACCCCGAGGTGCTCGGGGCCATCGCCGCGCTGCCCGGACTGCGCGACTGAGCGCCGGGCCGGTCAGCCCGGCGGCGGGCCGGCGGCGGGCTGCTGGGTGACGTCGTCGTCGAACCGGGCGCCGGTCCCCACGGTCACGGCGGCCGCCACCGAGGTGATCCCGGCCCCGACCAGGAACGGCGCCGGGATGCCTACGCCCTGGTAGAGCGCGCCGGCCGCGAGCGGTCCGGTGATCCGCATCGCCCCCTGGGCCGACGTCAGCACGCCGATCGCCGCGCCGCGCGACTGCGGCGGCACGGCGTTGGAGATCGCCGCGGTGGCGGTGGGCCGGAGGAGGCCCTGGCCGGTGGCGTTGAAGGTGGCGCCCGCCAGCAGGACCGGGGTGCTGCGCGACGCGGCGGTGACCACGAACCCGACCACGTTGAGGCACATGGCGAGCGCCGTCGTGCCCCGGATCCCGAGACGCTCGTTCACGGGGCCCACCAGCAGGACCTGCGTGGCGGCCAGCACGACGCCGATCCAGACGAAGACCCACGACGCGTCGGAGGACGAGAAGCCCAGCCGGTCGGCCGCGAGCAGGGTGAAGCTGCCGCCCTCGACCGCGGAGAACGCAAAGAGGCTGGCGGCGAACACCGCCACGTAGAACCACGCCGCCGGGGTCATGGCGGCCCGTGCCCCCCGCAGGACCGCGAGCGGCCCGCTGTCCTCCGAGCGGGCCCGCTCGGCGTGGGCCGACGGCGGGTGGGTCTCCTGGAGCCGCACCACCGCGGCCAGGGCGTTGACCAGCGCCAGCGCCGCGGCGATGAAGAACGGCACCGGCAGCGCGTCGCTCTTGGACATGCCCAGGAGCCGGCACACGGTCAGCGAGAGGCCCGTCACCGCCGGTCCGGCGATGAACCCGATGGCGAACGCCGAGCCCATGAGCCCCAGGAACCGCGGCCGGTCCTTGGGCTCGACCATGTCGGTGATCGCCGTCTGCGCCGAGACCAGCGCGGTGCCCGACGCGCCGTCGAGGATCCGCCCGACGAACAGGAACAGCAGCGCGCCGCTGGCCAGCAGCGCCGAGGACAGCCCGATGACCAGGGACCCGAGGGCCGAGCCGAAGAGTGCGACGACCAGGATCGGCTTCCGTCCCACGCGGTCGGACAGCCCGCCGAGGTAGGGGGCGATGAGGAACTGCGCCAGCGCGTAGCAGGACACGAGCAGGCCCAGGCCGAACGCCGACAGCCCGTACTTTTTGGCCAGGAAGGGCAGCACGGGCACGACCATGCCGAACACCACCTGGTCGAGCGCGACGGTCGACCAGATCACCCAGAAGCCCTGGGGCGGCCGCGGCCGCGACGACGACGCAGCGGTGTCTTCGGAGGGGGAGGTCAGCGGTGGCTCCGTGCGTCGGTCGGGCGGTGAGGGGTCGGGGTGCCGGGCGCAGGCGTCCGGCGGGTCGGGGGCCGAGGCTACGTCAGGCGCCCGGCGAGGTCAGACCCGGGCGCCGGGGCCCGGCGCCGCAGCCTCAGGACGCCGGTCCGAGCACCCGCACCAGCGCGTCGGCCACCGACGACGGCCCGC
>CAIYXG010000510.1 GCA_903930035.1 uncultured Actinomycetes bacterium
ACAGGTTGCGCAGCAGCCGGGTGAACGCCGTGGTGGTGGACGCCGGCTGGGTGCCCGAGCCGCCCAGCAGCTCGACGAACGCGTCGTCGGCCGGCAGCGCGAGGGGCCGCCGGACCGTGACCGTGCGCCGGGGCAGGGTGCCGCCCAGCTCGGCGCGCCGGGCCGCCAGGTAGGCGTGCTCGGGCGAGCCCTCGGCCGGCCGGATGAACGGGGGCATGCCGCCCGCCAGCGCCTCGTCGGGGATCTCGTCGTCGAGGTGCAGGCGGTCCCGCAGCTCGAGGAGCTGCTCGACCGACATCTTCTTGATCTGGTGGGTGGAGTTGCGCGCCTCGAGGCCCTCGCCGAGCGTCCAGCCCTTCACGGTCTTGGCCAGCACGACGGTGGGCTCGCCCCGGTGCTGCACCGCGGCGGCGAAGGCCGCGTAGACCTTGGTGTAGTCGTGCCCGCCGCGGGGCAGTTTCTCCAGCTGCTCGTCGGTCAGGTGCGCCACCATCTGCGCCAGCCGCGGGTCGGCGCCGAAGAAGTGCTCGCGGATGTAGGCGCCGTCGGCCACGACGGACCGCTGGAACTCGCCGTCCACCACCTGGTTCATGCGGTCGACCAGCACGCCGTCGACGTCGGCCGCCAGCAGCGGGTCCCAGCCGTGGCCCCACACGAGCTTGATCACGTTCCACCCGGCGCCGCGGAAGGCGGCCTCGAGCTCCTGCATGACCTTGCCGTTGCCGCGGACCGGCCCGTCCAGGCGCTGCAGGTTGCAGTTCACGACCCAGGTCAGGTTGTCGAGCCGCTCCCGGGCCGCCAGCGTCAGCGCGCCCAGGGTCTCGGGCTCGTCGCACTCGCCGTCGCCGAGGAAGCACCAGACCCGGCTCTCGTCCTGCCCGCCTGCCCCGTCGGCCCCGGCGTCCAGGCCGCGGTGGGCCAGGTAGCGGTTGAACCGGGCCTGGTAGATGGACTGGATGGGGCCCAGGCCCATGGAGACGGTCGGGTACTCCCAGAAGTCGGGCATGAGCCGCGGGTGCGGGTACGAGGACAGGCCCCGTCCGGTCATGCCGGGCAGGTTGACCTCACGGCGGAACCGGTCCAGCTCGAACTCGTCGAGCCGACCCTCCACGAACGCCCGCGCGTAGATGCCGGGCGACGCGTGGCCCTGGACGTAGAGGTGGTCGCCGGCCCGCTCGGGGGTGGCGCCCCGGAAGAAGTGGTGGAACCCGACGTCGTACAGGCTGGCCGAGCTGGCGAAGGTGGACAGGTGCCCGCCGATGCCGTCGGCCATGTGGTTGGCCCGCACCACCATGGCCGCGGCGTTCCAGCGCACGTAGCGGCGGATCCGGCGCTCGAGCTCGACGTCGCCCGGGAAGGCCGGCTCGTCGTCGGGGGCGATGGTGTTGACGTACGGCGTGGAGACCGTGTCGGGCGTCCCGACCTGCAGGTCCTCGGCGTGCTCGAGCAGACGGGCCAGCAGGTACTGCGCGCGTGCCCGGCCCCGCCCCTCGACCACGGCGGCGAGCGAGTCCAGCCACTCCTCGGTCTCGCCCGGGTCGATGTCCGGCAGCTGGTGCGCGTACCCGTCGTAGGTCATCGGTGTCTCCGCTCTCCGCCCCGGTCCAGTTCCGGGCCAAGGCTACGGGGGGACGGCGGCCCGCGACGGCCGGGCGGCCCCGGCGGCGCCGTGGGTGGTGCTTCCGGGGCGGTCCGCAGCGCCTTGTAGGGTCGCCGCCATGCCCGCCACCCGTCCGACCGGTGCCACCGTCGTCTACACCGACGGCGCGTGCAGCGGGAACCCGGGCCCCGGCGGCTGGGCGTGGGCCGAGGTCGGCGGCGGCTGGGCGTCCGGTGCGGACGGTGCCACCACCAACCAGCGCATGGAGATCATGGCGGCCTACCAGGCGGTGCTGGCCCACGACGGTCCCGTGCACGTGGTGAGCGACTCGACCTACGTCGTGAACTGCTTCAACGACGCGTGGTGGCGCGGGTGGATCGCCAAGGGGTGGAAGAACTCCAAGCGCGAGCCGGTCGCCAACCGGGACCTGTGGGAGCCGTTCGTGGCGCTCGTGCAGGACCGAGGTGCCGCCGGTGCGCCGGTGACGTTCGAGTGGGTCAAGGGCCACGGCGGCGACCCCATGAACGACGTCGTCGACCGGCTGGCGGTGCGGGCCTCCCAGACCGGCGCCGGTGCGTCGGGCACTGCGCCGCCGACCGAGGAGGAGATGGGGCCCGAGGACCGGCCGGCGCCCCGGACTCGGTCGACGGAGCCGTCCGGCCGCCCCGACGTCGCGGCTCGCCTGGCCCGCGACTCGCGCATCCCCGAGGGCTGGACCGTGGCCGTGGTGGGCCTGCGCTCGGACTCCCTGGCCGGCTCCGAGGTGGGCGCCCGGGCCCGGGCCCGACTGGCCGAGATCCTTGCCGCCCAGGCCCAGCTGCACCCCGACCTGGTGGTCCTGACGGGTCTGCGGCCCGGGGCCGAGGAGCTCGCGGCCGCCGCCGCGACCGACGCGGGCGTCCCCTACGTGGCCGTGCTGCCGTACCCCGACCCCGCCGCCGGCATGCCGCCGGGCGCCAGGGCCGAGTTCGACGCGGCGTGCGCGGCGGCGCGGTCCACCGTGGTGCTGGAGAAGGGCCGCCCGGCCGACGGCGAGCGCCGCCGGGCCGCCATGGCGCGCCGTGACGGCTGGCTGCGCAGTGCCTCGTGCGCCGCCGTGGTGCTCACCGACGGCGCCGACCCCGACGCCGAGCGGCTCGTCCGGAAGTTCGAGGAGGTCCTCGGCGACGAGGTCTGGTTCCTCGAGCTCGCCTGAGGTCCTGCGGTGCAGGTCGGCGCCGCCAGCGGCGGCACGTTCACCGACGTGGTCGGGAGCGACGGCCGGATCGCCAAGGTGCCGTCGACCCCGGACGACCCGGGTGCCGCCGTGCGCCGCGGCACCGCAGCGGTGGCCGACGGCCGCCCGGCGCTGCTGGCCCACGGCACGACGGTGGCCACCAACGCGCTGCTCGAAC
>CAIYXG010000511.1 GCA_903930035.1 uncultured Actinomycetes bacterium
ACCAGCGTCCGGCCGTCGAGGGTCCGCTCCAACTGGTCCACCAGCCCGAAGGTCGGCTCGAACCGCAGGGTCCGGGACCCGCCGGTGGCGGTGGACGGTGCGAGCAGGACGGCGAGCGCCACGGCCACCGCGCCCAGAACACCCACAGCGCGGCGCGCCGCCGGGGCGGCCGGCGCCACGATCCGGTCCGGGAGCGCCAGGGCCAGGGCCGAGCCGATGACGATGCCCGGCACGACGGCCATCCAGATGGCCACGTAGAGCGCCCGGATGTCGTCGAGCCCCGTGAGCACGTAGACGAGGAGTCCGAACTCGGCGAGCAGCGTCGCCGCCAGCACCGTCCATCCGAACCGGGAGCGTCGCCACCACGCCACGCCGGCCAGTGCCGCGAAGCTGGCGGTGGCCACCGCCAGCTGGACCCAGCCGTTGCCGCCGGGCCAGAACTCGAGCACGAAGCGCACGGCGGCGTCCACCGGGTGTCCGCCGCTCTCCGGACGCTGCGAGTACTCGACGTACTCGGCCAGCTCGCCGGGCCAGTCGAGCAGCGTGTAGCCGACCACCGGGGCGGCGAAGGCCGCGACCAGCGCCCCGGTGGCGACGAGCGTCGGTCGGGCGTCGCGCCACAGTCGGGCTAGGTCGCCGGTGCGCCACATCGTCACGAGCAGCACGAGGGTGCCCAGCCCGACGAAGGACGAGAACACGACGTGACCCTGCAGCAGGAGGCCGGCGGCCGCTGCGTAGGCGACGAGCGAGGGGAGGCGTCCGGCGGCGGCGCTGGCGCCGGCCACGACCAGCAGGGCGAAGCTGCAGGCGAACATCTCGGGGAGCCAGGTGCCGACCAGGATGTAGGGCACGACGGACGAGCACAGGATGACGGCCACGAGCACCACCAGTGCCCGCGGGATCGAGCGCAGGTGGGACCGCACGATGGCGGTGAGCGCCCCGAGCTGGGCCGCGTTGAGTGCCAGCGCGGCGCCGATCATGACGTTGTGCTGGCCGACGACCGACCCGGTCGCCCGGCGCAGCACGTCGGCCGCCCCCCAGATCCACAGGTAGCTCGGCCCGGGGTGGTTGAAGCCGAGGCGGCTGCCGTTGCCCCGGAGCTCGCGGAACGAGATGGCGTCGCCGGCGGTGGCGAACTGGTGGGCCTCGTCGCCGCCCAGCAGGACCGGGCTGCCGATGATCCAGCGTTGGCGGATCAGGAGCAGCCCGAACAGGCCCAGCGCCACGAGCGAGCCGACGGCCAGGTCGGACAGGGGCCGGCGCCCGTCCCCGGGCGCAGCGGGCGACCCGGTGGTGGGGTCGGCGTCGGGCGGGGGGAGGACGGAGGTGGTCACGGGTGATCCGGGGGGACCTGCGGCCGATCGGCCGCAGGGCGGGACACGCAGTCGATGCGGGGAGTCTAGGACCCGGGTCGGCCGGGGTCGCGGTGTCCGGGCCCGGGTACGCTGCGGCGGTGGCCCTCAGGTTCGTGATCATCGGCGGCGGGCCGGCCGGCGTGCAGGCGGCGACGACGGCCGCCCGGCTGGGGGCCGAGGTCTGCCTCGTCGAACGGGACGTGGTGGGCGGAGCGGCGCACCTGTGGGACTGCGTCCCGTCCAAGGCGGTCATCGCCACCGGCGAGCGGCTGCAGGACGTGGTGGGCGCCGCGACGCTCGGCCTGCGGGTCGGCGACGCCTCCGTCGACCTCGACGTGCTCCGGGCCCGCGTGCAGGACCTCAGTCGGCGGATCGAGGCCCAGAACGTCCAGCTCCTCGAGAGCCAGGGCGTGCGGATCCTCCGGGGGACGGGTCGGCTGGTGGACGCCCACACCGTGGAGGTCGAACTCGACGGGGGCGCCGAGGTGCTGACGGCGGACGCCGTGCTGGTGTCGACCGGGAGCCGACCGCGGGTGCCCGACTGGGCGCGTCCGGACGGCGTCCGCGTGCTGACCACCAGGGACGCCTACCCGCCCCCCGAGCTGCCCGACCACCTGGTCGTCGTGGGCTCCGGCGTGACCGGGGTCGAGTTCGTGCAGATGTTCTCGAGCTTCGGGTCGCAGGTCTCGTTGATCGTCTCCCGCCAGCAGGTCCTGCCGGCGAAGGACCCCGAGGTGGCCGCCGTGCTGGAGGACGACTTCCTCCGGCGCGGCGTGCAGCTCCTCAAGGGCGCCCGCGCCACCGGCGTGGAGGTGACCGGGGACGTCGTCACGCTGCGCTGCGACGACGGCCGATCGGTCGCCGGCTCGCACTGTCTGCTGGCGATCGGCTCCGTGCCGAACGTCGACGGCCTGGGGCTCGAGGCCGCCGGGGTGGAGCTCGACGGCGGCTGGGTCCGAACGGTCGACCACCACATGCGGACCAACGTGGGGCACATCTACGTGGCCGGCGACGTGTCCGGGAAGCTGCCGCTGTCGTCGGTCGCCACCATGCAGGGCCGCAAGATCGCCGAGCACGTGATGGGGCTGCACCAGGTCGACCACCGCCACCTGGACTACGAGAAGGCGGCCTCGGCGATCTTCACCGACCCCGAGGTGGCCGACGTCGGACTGGCCGAGGCGGACGCCTTCGCCGAGGGCCGCAAGGTGCGGGTGACGAAGGTTCCCTTCGCGTCCACGGCCCGGGCCCTGATCGACGGTGATCCGCGTGGGTTCGTGAAGATCGTCTCGGACCCGGCCACGGGCGTCATCCTGGGCGGGTCGATCGTCGGTCGCCACGCCGCCGAACTGATCTCGGTGCTGGCCGTCGCCGTCACCAACGGGCTGCGGGCCAGCGACCTGGCCGAGAGCATCTTCGTGCACCCGGCGCTGGCCGAGGCCCTGAGCGACGCCGCCGAGTGACCGTCGCCCGACGGGTCGGTGGTCCCGGCGCCGACAGGTCGGACTGCTAGCGTCGGATGGTCCCCGGAACTCCCGGTCCACGAACGTCCACGAGGTTCGATTGTCCACCCCGGCCCAGGTCTGGTCCTACCGCACGCTGATCGCCAACCTGGCGCAGCGGGATCTG
>CAIYXG010000512.1 GCA_903930035.1 uncultured Actinomycetes bacterium
CCGAAGCCGTTGATGCCCACGCGGACGCTCATCTGTACCCCTTACAGGTCGGTGGCTAGGTCGCCCGTACTCGTTCGGGCAACGGGTCCACACGATAGGCAGTTCCGCCGCCCGGCGCAGATTCCGGGGCCGTCCCGGTGCTCAGGCCGACACGAACACCGACTCGAGCGCCCCGCCGAGCAGGCCCGGGTCGTGGGTCGTCGCCCCCTCGAGCGCCAGCGTGGCCGCGATGGCGCCCGGGACCGACTCGGCCCCGGCCATGGTGGCCGGGTCGTAGAGGACCACGTTGGGCCGGATCCCGTGGCGGTTCAGGGCCTCGACGTGGTCGGCGACGCCGAACCCCGAGGTCTCCCCCGCCTGCGGGCGCAGGTTGCAGACGTAGACCAGCTGGGCCGACGTCTCCTCGAGCGCCCGGTTGATGCCGAGCACCGACGTGGCCGCCAGGACGCTGGTGAACAGCGACCCCGGCCCCAGCACGACCTGTTCGGCCGTCAGTACCGCCTGGACCGCCTCGGGGCACGCCGGGGCGTCCGACGGCACGAGCCGGACCGTGTGCACGTTGGGCGTGACGGCCACCTTGGCCTGGCCCGCCACGACCGAGCCGCCCTCGACGTCGGCCTGCAGCTCCACCGGCTGCACGGTGCACGGCAGGGTCCGGCCCACCGCACCGAGCAGGCGCCCCACCTCGTCGAGCGCCCGCACCAGGTCCCCGCCGGCCTCCTCGAGCGCCGCGATCATCAGGTTGCCGAAGGCGTGGCCCTCCAGCTCGCCCGCGCCGAACCGGTGCTCCATGGCGGCGAGCAGCAGCGAGTCGTAGCCCGCCAGGGCCGTCAGGCACTTGCGCAGGTCCCCGGGGGCCGGCCGGTCGACGGCCTGGCGAAGGCGGCCGGTCGAACCGCCGTCGTCGGCCACCGACACCACCGCCGTGACCGAGCCGGCGTAGTGCCGCACGGCGTGGAGCGAGGCCGACAGCCCGTGCCCACCGCCGATGGCGACGACGTCCGGCCCCTCGGCCAGCAGGGAGGGGCCGAGCGGCGTCATCGGGCGACGTCCCGGTGGCGCAGCCTCGGCTCGGTGCCCTGCTCCCGCAGCCACTCGGCGGTCCACTCGGCGATCGAGACCGAGCGGTGGTGGCCGCCTGTGCAGCCGAACGCGATCGTCAGGACGGACTTGCCCTCCTCGACGTAGGCCGGGAGCAGCAGCTCGAGCAGGGGGTAGAGCTTGTCCAGGAACTTCCCGGTCATCTCGAAGCTGCGCACGTAGTCGCGCACCTCCGGGTCGAGGCCCGTCAGCGGGCGCAGGTCCTCCACCCAGTGGGGGTTGGGGAGGAACCGGCAGTCGACGACCAGGTCGGCGTCCGGCGGCACGCCGTGCTTGTAGCCGAACGACATGACCGTGACCTGCGTCGTCGAGCCGCCCGTCACCCCGCCGAAGTGCTCGACCATCCGGCGCCGCAGGTCGTGGACGTTGAGGTCCGAGGTGTCGATGACCACGTCGGCCTGCTCACGCATCGGCTCCAGGCGACGGCGCTCCTCCTCGATCGCCCCCTCGACCGACCCGGCCTGCTCCAGGAGCGGGTGCCGGCGCTTCGAGTCCGAGTACCGGCGGACGAGCGTGGCGTTGTTGGCATCCAGGAACAGGGTCCGGACCCGGGCGCCGGTGGCCCGCAGCTCGGCGAGCGCCGGCCCCACGGCGTCGAGGTCGCGGCCCGCACCCACTGCCAGCGCCACCGGCGCCGGCTCGCCGCCCTGGAACCGGGCCAGCTCACCGACCTTCGGGATCAGCTCGGCAGGCAGGTTGTCGATGACGAACCAGCCGAGGTCCTCGAGCGAGTTGCCGGCCTGCGAGCGTCCTGCGCCCGACAGCCCCGTGATCACAAGGAACTCCACGGCCACAACCTAGCCACCTCAGAGAAATCTCAGATTTAGCGCTCAAACGGGAACACTTGCCCAAGGGCCCCTGTTGTACCGGTCACTCTCCCCAAGAGACACCCCCCAACACCCCACGGACCGAGGCGAGCGGCGCAGCTGCTCGCCTCGTCCTTTTCCTAAGGGTGAGGGAGAAGTTTCCTCGTCAAGGTTCCCCAGCTCCGGTGCGCCGGAAGAAAACGGAGACAGCAATGCGTAGCAAGTTCCTGGCGACGTCCGTCGCTCTGCTCATGGGCTTCGGCCTCGTCGCCTCGGCCTGCTCGTCGGACGACTCGTCCGAGGACGCCAAGGCCACCACCACCACGATGGAGGAGATGACCGAGGAGACCACCGAGGAGGCCGGTTCCGAGACCATCGTCGCCATTGCTGCCGGCAACCCCGACTTCTCGACGCTCGTCGAGCTCGTCACCGCCGCCAACCTGGCCGAGACGCTCAGCGGTGAGGGCCCCTTCACCGTGTTCGCCCCGACCAACGAGGCGTTCGCCGCTGTCCCGGCCGAGACGGTCGCTGCCCTCAAGGCTGACCCGTCCGGCGCGCTGACCGACGTCCTGAAGCTGCACGTCATCAGCGGCAACGTGGACGCTGCTGCGGCCACCGCCGCTGCCGGCACCTGCGTCGAGACGCTCGGTGGCAAGGTCAAGGTCGAGAAGGACGCCGAGGGCAACCTCACCATCGGTGGCGCCAAGATCGTCAAGACCGACATCAAGGGCTCGAACGGCACGATCCACGTGATCGACGGTGTCATCACCGCCCCCAGCGAGGGCTGCTGATCCCAGCACGCTGATCGGAGGGGCACCGCTTCGGCGGTGCCCCTTCGTCGCGTCCGGGGACGGGTGCGCGCCCGGGCGACGCTCAGACCTTGCGGAGCGCGAGCAGCAGCAGCCGCGGGACGGTGGCCGCCATGGCCGGGTCCGACAGCACCACCTGGAAGTCCTGCGGGGGCGCCGGCTCCACCATCTCGGTGACCAGCAGGCCCTGCGCCGCGAACGAGTTGACGTAGGCCGACAGCGGCCGGTGCCAGAACCGCACCACCACCCCCGGGTCGACCTCCTCGTCGAGCACGGCCTCGGGCAGGTAGGGCCCGACGCGCCAGTAGCACTCGGCCTCCCCGTCCGGCCCCCAGTCGTCGACCCAGCAGGAGTCGGGCGAGTGCAGGAGCGGGTGGTTCATGACGACGAGCGCCGAGCCGCCGGGGCGCAGGACCCGGGCGACCTCCCCCACGAGCGCGGACAGGTCGGCGACGTGCTCCACCACCAGGCACAGCACCACGGCGTCGGCCGACCCCTGCCGCAGGGGCAGCCCCGTGGCGAGGCCCCGGACGTAGTGCGCGCCCCCACCGCGCCCGACCGCCTCGACGAGCTGGGCGGCGGACCCGTCCACCCCCACCACCACGGAGCCGGCGGCGGCCACCGGCCGGGACACCTGGCCCTCGCCGCACCCGACGTCCACGACCGTCCCGGCCCCGGCGAGCCGCGCGGCGAGCATCGGCAGGATCTGCTCGGTGTACTCGGCGTCCACACCGCGCGTGAAGCGCGCCTGCCACCACGCCGCCTGGGTCTCCCAGACCTCATCCACCGCCGGGCCCCGTCCCGCCCTGTCCCGGGTGCAGGTGCTCGTAGACGGTCCGGGCCACCTGCTCGGGCAGCCA
>CAIYXG010000513.1 GCA_903930035.1 uncultured Actinomycetes bacterium
CCGGCCGCGAGCAGCCGGCCGTGGGCCATGACGGCGACGTGGTCGCAGAACCGCTCCACCAGGTCCATCACGTGGCTCGAGAACACGACGGTGCCGCCCGAGCGCCGGTACCGGTCCAGCAGGTCGCGGATGGTCACGGCCGAGACGGGGTCCACGCCCTCGAACGGCTCGTCCAGCAGGAGCAGCGGGGGCCGGTGCAGGAGTGCCGCGGCCATGGCGGTCTTCTTGCGCATGCCGTGGCTGTAGCCGCCGATCTGCTCCGAGGCGGCCTCGGCGAGGCCGAGCACCGACAGCAGCTCGTCGCGCCGCGACCGCACCTGGTCGCGGTCCATGCCCCGCAGCTCGCCCAGGTGCCCGAGCAGCTCGTTGGCCGTCAGGCGGTTGAAGAGGTGCAGCGGGTCCGGGACCACGCCGAGCAGCCGCCGCACGGCGACCGGCTCGGCCCAGGTGTCGTGGCCGCAGACCCAGACCTGGCCGCCGTCGGGCCGCTGGAGGCCCGCCGCCATGCGGAGGGTGGTGGTCTTGCCGGAGCCGTTCGGCCCGACCAGCCCGCAGAACGAGCCGGTGGGCACGTCCAGGTCGAGGCCGGCCACCGCGGGCCGGCCGCCGAACGACTTGGTCAGCCCGCGGACGGCCAGCGCCGGCCAGCCAGGACGGGGGACGAGCTGCAACGGGCCGTCGGCCGCAGGAGGAGGGACCACCGCTAGTCGGCCGAGCAGTTCGTGGTGATCCACGACGCCACGGCGTCGTTGGCGCCCTGGACCTCGGGCGACGCCACGGCGCGGGACACGACCGACTCGGCCTCGGCCGACCGGGGGTCCACCACTGCGAGCGAGCCCCACAGGCCCTGCAGGACCGTCAGCGGCGGGTCCAGCTCCGGCGGCGCGATGTCGACCAGGTGCGCGTAGGTGCGCTGGAGCGCCCCGAAGAGCTGCGTGAACCCGCTCGGGTCCGACAGCAGGCTCGACAGGTTGATGTCGGCCCCGGTCACGTTGGAGAGCGCCTGGCCTGTGAGCAGGGTGCACAGGTCGGTCTCGGCCTGGAGGGCGTCGAGGCGGCGGACCAGCTCGGCCACGTCGACGCTCCCGCTCAGCGCGGGGTTCCCGCCGCCGGCGGACGTGGCGGGGCCGCCGGCCCCCGGCGCCGTGGGACGGGGACCGTCCTCCTGCGCAGACCGGTCGGGGTCCAGCACCTTGGTGTCGCTCTCCGAGCTGCAGGCCGCGCCCGACAGCGCGACCGCCACGAGCAGCAGCGGCACGAGCGCCGCACGGACCAGCCGTGCACCGGTCGGCCGGGAGCAGGACGACCGGGGGCAGGACGGACGGGGCAGCACGTCGTCAGGCTAGAGGGTCTGTCGACGGCCGCGGGCTCACCGGAGGGCCGCCGCCACGGCCGCCACGGCGGTCAGCACCATGAGGCCCAGCACGAGCGCCCGGAAGCGCTCGGCCGGGAGCCGCCGGTGGACGCGGTCGCCCGCCCACAGGCCCACGACGAGCGCGGGCACGGCCACGGCGGCCTGCAGCAGCAGGCCGCCGTCCACGCGTCCGGCGGCGGCAAAGATCACCACGGCGGCCAGGTTGCAGACCACGAAGACCGCCGAGGCCGTGGCCCGGAAGGGGCCGGCCGCCAGCCCGTGGGCCTGCAGGCGGAGGACCACCGGCGGGCCGTTGGTCCCGACCGAGGTGGTCAGCAGGCCGCAGACGACGCCCGACCCCACGTCGGCGGCCCGTCCGCCCCGTCCTGCGGCGACGGGCCGTGCCGGCCGCCGGGCCAGCACCACGGTGGAGACCAGGACGACGGCCCCGATGGCCAGCAGCAGGGCGCGGGCGGGCACCACGACCAGCACGTACGCGCCCAGGGGCAGGCCGGCGCAGGCGCCCGCCAGGAGCCGGCGGGCGGGCGGGCGGTCCACCTGGGCGCGGAACCGGACGGCCAGGCCGGCGGTGGAGAGCACGGCGAGCACCGACGCGAGCACCACGGCGTCCTTGGGTCCGGCCGAGAGTGCCAGGAGCGGCACCGCGACCAGGGAGAACCCGAAGCCCGACACCCCCTGCACGACCGCCGCAAACAGGACGACCGCGGCGACCGCCGCGTACGCCCCCACGCCGGGGTCAGCCCTTGCGGGCCTGCAGCAGTGCCGTGACGGCCTTGCCGTCGGCCTTGCCGCCCGTGGCCTTCATGACGCCGCCCACGAAGAAGCCGGTGATCTTGCCGTCACCCTCGCAGTAGCGCTGCCACTCGTCGGGGTGCGCGGCGATCAGGCCGTCGACGATGCCCTCGAGCTCGCCCGAGTCCATGGCCTCGAACCCCTTGGCCGCCGCGATCTCGGCGGGGGCGCCGCCGGTCTCGACCATCTCGGCGAGGACCGTCTTGGCCTGGGTGGCGGTGAGCTCGCCGCCGGTCTCCATGGTGACGAGCGCGGCGAAGTGCGCCGGGTCCAGCTCCCCCGCCCGGGCGTCGGACAGGTTGTGCTCGGCGTGGGTCACCGTGCGCTCCGGGTCGGCGCCGTGCCCCACCGCGGCCAGGCAGAGGTCGTCCAGCCCGCGCTCGACCACCAGGGCCACACGCTCGAGCGGCACGCCCGTCTCCTGGGACAGCCGGTGCCGCCGGGCGGCCGGGAGCATCGGGAGCGCGGCGCGGACCCGCTCGACCCACTCGGGGCCGGGGTCGACCTCGACCAGGTCCGGCTCGGGGAAGTACCGGTAGTCGTCCGCCTCCTCCTTGGACCGCAGGGTGTGGGTCCGGCCGTCGTCCTCGTTCCAGTGCCGGGTCTGCTGGCGGACCCGCTCCCCCGCCTCGATCAGGTCGACCTGCCGGGCGGCCTCGTACTCGATGGCCCGGCCCAGGCTGCGGAGCGAGTTGACGTTCTTGATCTCGCAGCGGGTCCCGAGCTCGGTGTCGCCGCGGCGACGGACCGAGACGTTGCAGTCGACGCGCATGGAACCCTCTTCGAGCTTGCCGTCCGAGGCGCCCACCGCGACCAGGACCGACCGCAGCTCGGCCACGTAGGCGCGGGCGTCCTCGGCGGAGCGCAGGTCCGGCTTGCCGACGATCTCGAGGAGCGGCACGCCGGCACGGTTGTAGTCGACGAGCGAGTGCTGGGCGTCGTGGATGCGGCCGCCGCCACCGACGTGGGTGGACTTGCCGGTGTCCTCCTCGAGGTGGGCACGCTCGATGCCGACGACCTTGCCGTTGGGCAGCTCCAGGGACCCCTCGGCGCAGATCGGCAGGTCGAACTGCGAGATCTGGTAGTCCTTCGGCAGGTCCGGGTAGAAGTAGTTCTTGCGGGCGAAGACCGACCGCTGGACCGTGCAGTTGAGGGCCAGCCCCACCCGGACCGCCAGCTCGACGGCCTGCTCGTTGAGCACCGGCAGGGACCCGGGGAGCCCCAGCGTGAGCGGGTCGATGTGGGTGTTGGGCTCGCCGCCGAACTCGTTGATGGCCGACGAGAAGAGCTTGGTGCGGGTCAGGAGCTCGGTGTGGACCTCCAGGCCCACCACGATCTCCCAGGCGTCGTGGTCGAAGCTCATGCCGCACCGCCTTCCGCGTGGGCCGCGGCTTCCAGCACGGCGGCGGTCCGGAACATCGGGACCTCGCCGAGCGCCGGGGCCAGGACCTGGACGCCGACCGGCAGGCCGTCGTCGCCGGTGCCGAAGGGGACCGACATGGCGGCGTGGCCGGCCAGGTTGGTCGGAATGGTGCAGATGTCGTTCAGGTACATGGTCATGGGGTCCGCCGTCTTGGCCCCGAACGCGAACGCCGTCGTGGGCGAGGTGGGCGAGAGCAGCACGTCGTAGGACTCGTACGCCGTGTCGAAGTCCTGGCGCATGAGCGTGCGGACCTTGAGCGCCGTGCCGTAGAAGGCGTCGTAGTAGCCGGCCGACAGCACGAAGGTGCCGAGCATGATGCGGCGCTTGACCTCGTCGCCGAAGCCGGCGGTGCGGGTGGCGGTCATCATCTCGCCCGTCGTGGCCGCGTCGACCCGGTTGCCGAACCGCACGCCGTCGTAGCGGGCCAGGTTGGACGAGGCCTCGGCCGGGGCCACCAGGTAGTAGGCGGACAGCCCGAACGTGACGGCCGGGACCGACACCTCCTCGACGGTCGCACCGGCGCCCGCGAGCGCGTCGGCGGCGGCTCGCACCCGGGCGGCGACGTCCGGGGCGACGCCCTCGCCCATGAGCTCGGTGACGATCCCGACCCGCAGGCCGGCGACGCCGTCGGAGAGGTGCTCGGACACCGACGGGAACGCGCCGGGCAACGAGGTCGAGTCGCCGGGGTCGTGGCCGCCGACGACCTCGCACACCAGTGCGGCGTCGGCCACGGTGTGGGCGAACGGGCCCACCTGGTCGAGCGACGACCCGAAGGCCACGAGTCCCAGCCGGGACACCAGTCCGTAGGTGGGCTTGACCCCGACCACGCCGCAGAGGGCGGCCGGCTGGCGGATCGAGCCGCCCGTGTCGGAGCCCAGCGAGACCGGGGCGAACCCGGCGGCGACCGCCGCGGCCGAGCCGCCCGACGAGCCGCCCGGCACCCGGGAGGTGTCGTGGGGGTTCCGGGTGGGCCCGAAGGCCGAGTTCTCGGTGGACGAGCCCATGGCGAACTCGTCGAGGTTGGTCTTGCCGACCGCGACGGCGCCCGCGGCGGCCAGACGCTGCACGACCGTGGCGTCGTAGGGCGGCCGCCAGCCCTCCAGGATCCGCGACGAGCACGTCGTGGGGACGCCCCGCGTGCACAGGTTGTCCTTGATGGCGACGGGCACGCCGGCCAGCGGTCCGGGGTCCTCGCCGGCGGCGACGGCGGCGTCGACGGCGGCCGCCGTGGCGCGGGCGGGCCCGTCGGTCACCAGGTTGAACGCGTGGATCTCGGGCTCGCGCTCGGCGATCCGGCCCAGGTGCTCCTCCAGGACCTCGGTGGCCGAGCGCTCGCCGCGGCGCACGGACGCGGCGATCGACAGGGCGTCGGAGAACGGGCTCACGGGGCCTCCCCCAGCACGGGCGGGACCCGGAACTGGCCGTCCTCGGCCACCGGCGCGCAGGCCAGCACCTCGTCGCGGTCGAGCGGCTCGCCGGGCTCGTCGGCCCGGAACACGTTCACGAGCGGGACCGGCCGGGCCATCGGCTCCACGGCGGCCAGGTCGAGCGCGGCGATGTCCTCGGCGTGCTCCAGGATCTCGGCGAGCTGGCCCGTGAAGGTCTCGAGCTCGTCGGGGGTCAGTGCCAGACGGGCCAGGTGGGCGACCTTGGCGACGTCGTCGGTGGTGATGCGTTCAGCCATGAGGGCCGCAGCCTACCCGTGGCCCCCTCAGGGCCAGAACGGGGCCAGAACGGGGCCGGAACGGGCTCAGGCCGTGACGCGGGCCACGAACTCGAGCGCCCTGCGGCAGATCAGGTCCCGGTCGTGGTCGATCGTGGCCACGTGGTAGCTGCGGTCGAGCGACACGCGCTCGACGGGTCCCGACACGGCCGCGGCGAGCACGTCGGAGTCGGTGGCCGGCACGACGTGGTCCTGCGGGCTGGTCATGAGCAGCAGCGGGCTCGTGATCTTCCCCAGGTCCGCCCCGACCGCCGCGGCGGCCTCGAACATCGTGAGCAGGGGCGGCAGCGGGGTCTGGTCGTACGCGACCTCGACCACCTCGGGGTCGGCCACGTCGTTCCCGATGGCGTCCATGCGGTCCATGCCGGACGCCACCATGCCGGCCACCAGCTCGACCATGCCCGGGTCGGGCTGCACCGCCGGGTTGACGCAGATGATCCCGGCCAGCTCGGGGTGGCGGGTGGCCAGCCAGCACGTGAGCGAGCCGCCCATCGACAGACCGGCGACCACGACCTTCTCGGTGCGGGCCTGCAGGGCCTCGAGCGCCGCCTCTGCGGCCGCGGACCAGTCGGACCAGCCGGTGGAGAGCATGTCGTCGACCGACGTGCCGTGGCCGGGCAGCAGCGGCATGTCGACCGAGTGCCCGGCGCCGGCGAAGGCCTCGGCCAGGGGCCGCACGGACTGCGGGGTGCCGGTGAAGCCGTGGAGGACGAGCGTGCCGACCGGGCCACCCTCGCAGGAGAACGGCTCGGCGCCAGGAAGGATCTCGGACATGGGTGCCTCCAGGTGCGCAGCGGCGTGACGGGCCGGGGCCGCTACCTGGTGCAGGAGGAGGCCCCGTCGGTGAAGCCCTGACGATACGCCGTCACACGGTCGAACCCTGTCCCCGTGCGCCGGGGCTCCGTGTCGGACCGCGAGCCCAGCATGGCCGCCACCGCCTCGTCGAGGTCGCCCGGGGAGAGCGAGAGCTGCGCCCCCTCGCGGTCGCCGTCGAACACCGAGCGGGTCCACGCGCCGGCCAGGCAGTTCACCGTCCGCTCCCGGTCCAGCTGCTGGGACGGCAGGCGGTCGGAGCGCTCGAGCACGGCCGCCGACCAGCCCGTGCCGATGAGGGCCGACAGCGCGAAGTCGCCGATGCGCTGGTGGGCCTTGGCCGCGATGTCGGACGGCACGGTGACGGTGTTGGTCGAGGGGCAGTAGGTCACCCGGGCGGCCAGCGTGACCGCACCGCGGCAGGACCCGTCGGACCCGGCGCCGCGGACGTCCACCTCTGGTGCACCCGCCTGCAGCCCCAGGCCCGCAGCACGCTCCGACCAGAAGTCCTCGAGGTCGGCGACGGTGAGGTCCACCGAGTCCGCCAGGGGCAGGTTGCCGCCCGACGCCATGTCCTCGTACGACTGGAAGTCGATGGCCACGAGCGGCAGCTCCGAGAGCTGGTAGTCGGCGCAGCGGCCCACGCCGTCGTCCACGCCCTCCTGGAACGCACGGATGCGGTCGAACGCCGTGCCGTGCGCGCCGGGCGACGTGGCGTTGGTCATGCCGACCGGGTCGCGCAGCTCCAGGAAGCCGGCCATGGCCGTGTCGAGCGTGGCGTCGTCGACCTTGAACACGTCGTTGCGGCGGCGGGCGTCGGCGACCCACGCGCCGGCGTAGCAGTCGGCCTGCTGCTCCATGAAGATCGTCGGCTGGTCGGTCACGCCGGCCCGCACCTGCATGGCGTGCCCCCACTCGTGGGCCATCACCAGGCCGACGCCCAGGTCGCCGTAGTTCTTCTGGAGCCGCGGGACCAGGTTGACCTCGTCCCACGCGATGACGTCCTCCTCGGGGCAGTAGAAGGCGTTGCCCGCCACCACCCGGGCGTCCTCCACGCACGGCGGGGTGGACCCGTCGCCGAACGCGTAGAACCCGCCAGCGACCGTCCGGTACGGACCCTCGCCGACCTGCGACCAGTTGCGGCGCCAGAACGCGTCGACGTCGGCGAGCGCGGCCTTCACCAGCTGCTGCGTCCCGCTGGTGGGGTCGCCGCCCCTGACAACCACGCGGTTGGACGAGGCGGGCACGGAGCCCGTGCCGTCGCGCTCGGCGGGGACCAGCGGCACGCCGACGGCGGTCCCGGCCCGGTCCAGGCCCCGACGGACCTCGGACCAGCCCCAGGTGGCGGTGCTCAGGAGCAGGAGCGCCACGACGGCGAGGCCGGCGGCCACCAGCACGCGACGCCCGTTGCGGTCGCGTCGCGGCCGGGGCGAGGACGACGGGGACGGCTGCGGGACCGTGCCGCCGACGGGCGGGGCGGACCACTGCGGGGCCGTGCCGCCGAGCGGCGGCCGGGAGGGGGCGACGGGCGGCGACGACGGCATCGGCACGATCTGGCGGATCCACCAGGGCTCGTCGGGGCTGGGGTCGTCGTGGGGGGTCGGACCGTGGGCGGGCATGTCCGGCACCGTACCGAGCGGTCCGCCGGGGCCGACGTCGGGGCCGGCCTGCGGCCGAGCCGCCGCTCAGGAAGCCGTGCGGGCGCTCAGGGTCCGGCCGGTCCCGGCCGGGTGCCGCGCGCTACTACGCTCTCCCCCGGACCCGGCGCCGACCGGGACGTCGACCTGACCCGGGGGGACCCGCATGCCGAAGTACCAGTTCCTGACCGACGAGTGGGTGGAGGCTGCCAAGGCCATCCACGAGGAGCACGCCGGCGAGGAGACCGTGCCGCACGTCGTCCGGATGAACCTCATCATCACGGCGGTGCCCTTCGGCGAGGGCGAGCTGAACGCCCACATGGACACCTCCGACGGGACCATGCAGATGGACACGTTCCACCTCGAGGCGCCCGACCTGACCGTGACGCTCGACTACGACACCGCCAAGGCGATCCTCGTCGACAACGACCCCCAGGCCGGCATGCAGGCCTTCATGGGCGGGAAGATCAAGGTCCAGGGCGACATGACCAAGCTCATGGCGATGCAGCAGGGCATGAGCCCGACCGCGGCGACCGACGCCGTCACCGTGGCCCAGCTCATCAAGGACATCACCGAGTAGGCAGGCGTCAGCGGGCCGCGGGCCCGACGTCGTCCGGGACGACGGCGACCGGGTTGCCGTCGTCCCCCACGGACCGTGCCCCCTGGTGCGCCAGCGCCGGGTCCAGCGGGTCCCGCAGCCGCAGGGCCAGCACCACGCCCACCGCGCTCACGGCCGCACCGAGCGCGTAGGCCGCGCGGTAGGAGCCGCCCAGTCCGAGCGCGCTGCGCTGGGTGGACTGCACGACCTCCAGCAGGTTCATGCCGATCGTCGTGCCGATCTGCGCCACCAGCAGCTGGGTGGCGCCCGCCACGCCCAGGTCGGCGGCCGGGACCGCGTCGGCCACCGTCGCGGTGAGCCGCGGCTGCGTGGCGCCGATGCCGATCCCCGACAGCATCAGCGCCAGCACCACGGCGACCGTCGTCGGGCTGGTGGCGGTGGCGGCGAAGACCGCCATCGACCCCACGAGCAGCGAGGTCCCGAAGACCACCGTGGCCCGGGCGCTCACCCGGTGGGCGACGAGCCCCGCCACGGGCCCGGCGATGGCGAAGGTGAGCGGCCGCGGGACCATCAGGAGCGCCACCTGGTCGGCGCCCAGCCCGCTGACCTCGGCGAGCAGCTTGGGCGTGAGGGTGAACCCGCCCATGTAGCCGAACTGGACGAAGAAGCCGATGGCGACCGCGAGGGCGAAGGACGGCCGGCGGAACCAGCCGAGCGGGATCAGCGGGTGGGGCGCCGACCGCTCCACCCGGACGAACCACCAGAGGGCGACCGGGACCAGGGCGAACAGCCCGAGGACGAGCGGCGAGGTGATGCCCAGCACGGCGGCCCGGTCGATGCCGCCCAGCAGGGCGGCCAGCAGGAGGAACAGCACCGCCTGGCCGCGGACGTCGAAGTGCACGTCGCGCTGGCGCGGGGTGTCGGGGAGCACGAGGATCGCCAGCAGGCACGACAGCCCGAGGAGCGGCGCCTGGGCCCAGAACATGGCGCGCCAGCCGAGGTGCTCGACGAGCGGCCCGCCCACCACCAGCCCGACGACCGGGCCGGCCGCGACCACGAGCGACCAGAACCCGAGGGGCCGGGCGCGCGCCGACGGCCCGAAGAGCCGGTTGATGACGGCGAGCGAGCTGGGGATGGTCGCCGAGCCGATGGTGGCGCCCAGGACCCGGAAGGCGATGAGCGAGGGGCCCGACCACGCGACGGCCGAGAGGACGACGAACACCGTGGCCCCCACCATCCCGACCAGGTAGACGCGACGGTGGCCGTGCAGGTCGCCGAGCTTGCCCGCCGTGGTGCCGATCAGGGCGATGGCGATGGTGGGGCCGCTGATGAGCCAGACGAGGCTCTCGACCGAGGTGCCCAGGTCGCGGGCGATGACCGGCCGGCTGACGGCCAGGATCGTGATGGTGCTCGACACCCAGAACGCACCGAGCAGCACCGTCCACGCCACGAGCCAGCGGTCCCGGTCGGTCGGACCTCCCTGTCGCTCGACGCGGCCGACGACGGGCCGGGGCCAGCGCAGCTCGTCGGCCGGGGGTGCGTCCGAGAAGCCCGCCATCGTGCGGCGAGCGTACCGGTGCCGGACGCGGACCGCCGACCCGGTTGGAGCGGCGGCGCGACGCTGGTGGCTGGGGAACACCAGGTCGTGCCGCCACCCCAACGGGGCCGGCGGGACCCGTACCGTAGAGCAGCCCTTCGCGCGGATGGTGGACCTACAACCGCGCTCCGCGGTCAACTGGGAGAGCGGTCGCGACGTCGACGACGACGGGGCGGGGGAACCTCGGGGACGGTCAGAGCTGCGTGACGACCAGGACCGTGGCACCCGGCCGCAGCGGCGTGCCCGCGGGCGGGTCGGTCCCGATCGTGGGCAGGTCCTGGGAGCCGCGCACGACCGGCACCAGGAAGCCGGCCTCCAGGAGGAGGCGCACGGCGTCGCTCCCCCGCTTCCCG
>CAIYXG010000514.1 GCA_903930035.1 uncultured Actinomycetes bacterium
GCCCGACGGCTCGTGGCGCGTCGAGGGTGCGGGCGGTGTGAAGGTCGTGGTCGACGGGCAGACCGCCGACCTCGACGCGCTGCCCCGCTGGCTCAACCCTGCGCAGTCCGTCTGACCCCCCCTGGGCCCGGTTGTGGCCGGGCCGGCAGAGCCCCTCAGGACTCGTTGATGGTGAGGGTCTTGATCACGACGGCCTTGGTCGGGGCCTCGCCGTTGGCGTAGGTGCCGATCTTCTCCACGACGTCCTGGCCCTGGGTGACCTGGCCGAACAGCGAGTAGTTGGCCGGGTTGAGCTTGGGCCCGCCGCCCGGCAGCACGACGAAGAACTGGCTGCCGTTCGTGTTGGGCCCGGCGTTGGCCATGGCGAGCGAGAAGTCCTTGTACTCGTCGGAGGACGCCGGCAGCTCGTCGGGGATGGAGTACCCCAGGTCGTTGTTGCCCCACGGTTCGCCGTCGCCGTCACCGGCCTGGATCACGAACCCGGGCACGATCCGGTGGAACGGCACCCCGTCGTAGAAGTGGTAGCGGGACAGCACCACGAAGTTGTTCACGCTGACCGGCGCCCGCGCCGGGTCCAGGTCGGCGGTGAAGGAACCCTCGGTGGTCTCGAACGTGGCCGAGTACTTCTTGGCGGGGTCGATGCAGGTCGGCGGGGGCCCGGCGAACTTCTGCACCCGCTTGGCCGAGCCGGCGGCGGGCGGGCAGGGGGTGGCCTCGCTCAGGGTGAGGCCCTCGGGCGGGGTGGGCAGGGCGGCCGCGTCCTTGACCGTGGTGGTGGTCGCCAGCGTGGTCGTGGAACCGTCGCCCGACGAGTCCGTCGACCCGCCGCCGACCATGGCGACGACCCCCAGGATCAGGGCCACCACGGCGAGCCCGGCGCCCAGGCCGGTGAGGAGCCGCCGACGTCCGGCCTTGCGCTCCATCTCGGCCTGCGCCTGCTCCAGGCGTGAGCGGCGGTCCTTCTGGCGTGCGTGCTTCTGAGCGCTGGTCCCCATGGCGGCATCGTACGCAGACGTCGTCGTGCCCGGGGACCGCGCCACGTCCCACTGAGCGACCCTGTGCACGACCTGGGGCACGACCTGGGGCACGACCTGGGGCACCACACGCTGTGCGACCGCCCGTGCGACCAACTGGTTGAGGCCGCCACGAGCCCCGGCGGTATCGTGCGGGCCGTGGCGCTCCTGGTCCAGAAGTTCGGTGGTACGTCGGTCGCGGACCCCGACCGCATCCGTGAGGTGGCCGACCACGTCGTGCGCTGCCGCAAGCGCGGGGACCAGGTCGTGCTGGTGGTCTCGGCCATGGGCAAGGAGACCGACGAGCTGCTCCGCCTGGCCAAGGAGCTGTCGTCCGACCAGCCCGGCCGGGAGATGGACATGCTCATCACCGCCGGCGAGCGGAAGGCGGTGGCGCTGGTCGCCATGGCCCTCGTGGAGGCGGGCGTGCCCTCCGAGTCGTACACCGGCAGCCAGGCCGGCTTTGTCACCGACACCAACCACACGAACGCCAAGATCCTGGAGGTCCGGGCCGACCGGATCCGCGCCGCGGTCGACGCCGGGGTGGTGCCGGTCGTGGCCGGCGCGCAGGGCGTCTCCACCGACAGCGACGTCACGTTCCTGGGCCGTGGCGGGTCCGACACCACCGCCGTGGCGCTGGCCCGGGCCCTCGACGCCGACGCCTGCGAGCTCTACACCGACGTCCCCGGCGTCTTCACCACGGACCCGCGCATCTGCGCGCAGGCCAAGAAGATGCACCGCGTCACGTTCGACGAGCTGCTCGAGATGACCGCCGCGGGCTGCCCCAAGCCCGCCATGCGGTCGGTCGAGTACGCACACCGCCACCGGGTCCCGCTGCACGTGCGCTCTGCGTTCACGTGGGAGCCGGGCACCTGGGTCATCGAGGAGGACCCCGACATGGAAGCTGCACTCATCCGGTCGGTGACGCCCGACCTGTCCGAGGCCAAGGTCACCGTGTCCGGCGTGCCGGACCAGCCGGGCGTGGCCGCCGGGCTGTTCCGCCGGCTCGCCGACGGCGACGTCAACGTCGACATGATCGTGCAGAACGTCTCCGAGGGGGGCGTGACCGACATCTCTTTCACCGTGCCGAAGCAGGACCTCTCGCGGGCCATGGAGGTCTGCGAGTCCGTGGCCGGCTCCATCGGTGCGGCCAAGGTCGTCGCCGACGACGACATTGCGAAGATCTCGGTGATCGGCGCCGGCATGAAGTCCAACCCGGGCGTGGCCGCCACCATGTTCGAGGTGCTCGCCGCCAACGGCATCAACATCGAGATGATCTCGACCTCGGCCATCCGGATCTCGTGCGTCATCGCCGAGTCCGAGGCCGAGCGAGCCGTCGGGCTGCTGCACGACGCCTACGAGCTCGACGCCGCCGACCTCTAGCCCGTCGGGTCAGCCGGCGAGCGCCCGCACGACGGTGTCGGCCAGGAGCCGCCCGTCGAGCGTCAGGACCAGCCGCCCGGCGACGACGGTCGCCAGGCCGTCGGCCACCACCCGGTCCACCGCAGGGCCCGCCAGCCCGTCGACCGGCAGCCCCTCGGCCAGCCGGATCCCGAGCAGGAGCCGCTCCAGGTCCTGCGCGTCCTGGTCCAGGACCTCGAGCTCCTCGACGTGGTCGACCTGTGCGGTCGCGGCGTCGGCCCACGCGCCCGGGTCGCGCACGTTGGACCAGCGCACGCCCCCGACGTGGGAGTGCGCCCCCGGCCCGACGCCCCACCAGTGCTCGTTCCGCCAGTAGAGGAGGTTGTGCCGGCACCGGGCCCCCGGGGTCCGCGCCCAGTTGGCGACCTCGTACCAGCCGAACCCGGCCCCCTCGAGCCGTGCGTCGGCCCGTCGGTACCGCTCGGCCGCCTCGTCGCCGGACGGTGCCGGCAGGCTGCCGTCGCGGACCCGTGCCGCGAGCCGTGTGCCGGGCTCGATGCCGAGCGCGTACGCACTCACGTGGTCGGTGCCGGCCGCCAGTGCCGCCTCGAGCGACGCGTCCCAGTCGGCGGCGGTCTCACCGGGCGTCCCGTAGATCAGGTCCACGCTCGTGTGCGCAATGCCGGCCGCGTGCGCGGCGGCCACGGCCCGCCCGGCCGCCTCGGGCGCGTGCGTGCGGTCCAGCAGGTCGAGCACCCGCGGCACGGCGCTCTGCAGGCCGAAGGACACCCTCGTGACCCCGGCGGCGGCCCAGGTCCCGACGGCCTCCTCCGCCGACCCGCCGTCATCCAGCCCGCCGGGGTTCGCCTCGACCGTGACCTCCAGGTCCTGGGCCACGTCGAACCGCTCCCGTACGGCGTCGAGCAGGCGCGCCAGCAGCGCGGGGTCGAGCACCGACGGGGTGCCCCCGCCGACGAACACGCTGGTGAGCGGCGGCGCGCCGTCCAGGACGGCTGCCGCGGCCGTGAGCTCGGCCGTCGCACCGTCGACGAACCGTGCGTGGGCCGCGGCGGCGTCGGCGGGGTCGGCGACGACATAGGTCGTGAAGGCGCAGTAGCCGCACCGGCGGGCGCAGTAGGGCACGTGCAGGTAGAGGCCCAGCGGGGTGGCGGGCACCCGGTCGGTCCGGGCCCCGAGGGCGGCGCGCCGACGGTCGATGGCCAGAGTCTGCGCCGAATCCGAGTGGGGCCGCGCCGCACCCTGCCGGTAGTTTCTGCGCCCATGTCCGGATCCCCCGCCCACGTCGGCGTCTTCGGCGCCACCGGTCAGGTCGGTGGCGTCATGCGCCAGCTCCTTGCCGACCGCAGCTTCCCCGTCGCCTCGATGCGCTACTTCGCCTCGGCCCGCTCGGCCGGGACGACCCTGCCGTGGGGCGACGAGCAGGTCGTGGTGGAGGACATGGCGACCGCCGACTTCACCGGGCTCGACATCGCGCTCTTCTCCGCCGGCGGCAGCACCTCGAAGCAGTACGCCCCGGTCGTCGCCGCAGCGGGCGCCACCGTCATCGACAACTCCTCGGCGTGGCGCATGGACCCGCAGGTGCCGCTCGTGGTCCCCGAGGTCAACGCCGACGCGCTGGCCGACGCCCCGCTCGGGATCGTCGCCAACCCCAACTGCACGACCATGGCGGCGATGCCGGTCCTCAAGCCGCTCGCCGACGAGGCCGGCCTGCTCCGGCTTGTGGTCAGCACCTACCAGGCGGTCTCGGGCGGCGGTCTGGCCGGGGTGGACGAGCTGGCGCTGCAGCTGGACGCGCTCGGCGGCCAGGGTGCCGCGCTGACCTTCGACGGTGGTGCGGTGACCTTCCCGGCGCCCGCCAAGTTCCCCGCGACCATCGCCTGCAACGTGGTGCCGCTGGCCGGCAGCGTGGTGGACGACGGGTCCGAGGAGACCGACGAGGAGCAGAAGCTCCGCAACGAGAGCCGCAAGATCCTGGGGCTGCCCGACCTGCGTGTGTCGGGCACCTGCGTGCGGGTCCCGGTGTTCACCGGCCACTCGCTGGCGATCAACGCCGAGTTCGAACGGCCCCTCACGCCGGCCCGGGCCCGGGAGCTGCTGGCGGACGCGCCGGGCGTGGTGCTCGCCGACCTGCCGACCCCGCTGGACGCCGCCGGCAAGGACCCGTCCTACGTCGGGCGGATCCGCACCGACGCCTCGGTCGAGCACGGTCTGGCGCTGTTCGTCGCCAACGACAACCTGCGGAAGGGCGCGGCCCTCAACGCGATCCAGATCGCCGAGGCGCTCCTGGCCCGCGCCTGAACCGCTGCGCCTGGCGCCAGCCCGTCAGGCCGGCGGGTCGGTGACGTAGCGGCTAGCGGCGTCCTCGAGCGAGAGTCCGATCTGGTTGGCCAGCGAGGCCAGCCACGCCAGGACGTCGCCCAGCTCGTGGCGCTGCTCCTCGACGGTGCCCTTGCGGACCGCCTGGGCCAGCTCGCCGAGCTCCTCGCAGAGCCAGGCCACCGTGGCCGGCACCCCCCGCTCGCGGTCGGCCTCGCCGTAGAGGTCCTCCATGAGCTGCTGGAACTCGGCGATCTGCATGGGTGCTCCCTCCAACGGTTGCGGCCACCCTAGGGAACTGCGCCCCAGTCGGCCGGACCAGGGCCGGACGCGGAACGGCCGCCCCGGTTCCCAGGAGGCGGCCGTTCAGGTACCCGGTCGGTGGTGCCTCAGGTCCTCATGAAGACGTGGACCGTGAACACCCGGCGCCAGCCGTTGCAGTCGCCCCAGACTGCGGCAGTACCGATCTGCGTGAAGGCCGGGTCCAGGATGTTGGCCCGGTGCCCGGGCGAGTTGAGGTAGGCGGTGTGCACGTCGGTGATGGAAGCCCCCTCGCCGACGTTCTCGCCGAGCTTGCGCCAGTTGGACGGCGCGCCGTCGGCCAAACGGCTGTGGCTGATGCTGCAGGCATTGCGCATCTTCTGGGCCCAGCTGTCGGCCTTGATGTCGAGCGTCAGGTTGGACCTGAGGGTTCGCAGCCC
>CAIYXG010000515.1 GCA_903930035.1 uncultured Actinomycetes bacterium
AGCGCCAGGCCGGCCGGGCCGAGGTGGCGTCGGCGGCACCGTCGTCGAGGGTGGGACCGTCGTCGACGGCACCGGCAGGGTCGAGCTGGGCGCCACGGTGGTCGAGGTGGTCGTCGGCACCTCGGACGTGGAGGTGGTCGTGGACGTCGGTGCCGGCACGGGCGGCGGCGCCACGTCGTCGGCCGAGAGCGGGCCGACCAGCAGCACCAGCAGCACCAGGGCGGCGACGACCAGCGCCGCCACCGACCGGCGGCCGACCCGACGGGGACCGGGCGGGAACCCCTCCCCCGACCAGGCGCGTCCCGCCGCACCGCCCAGCTGCGCCGCGCCCAGGACCTGGTCACGGAGGGGCTCGGGGGCGACCAGCAGCGTGGTCGCGCCGGCGACGCCGCCGAGCAGGAGCGCCGGCACGGCCTTGCGACGGCGCTCGCACACCTCGCACGAGTCCACGTGCCGGGCCACCCGTTTGCGCCAGAGCACGGAGAACGTGCCGTCCCAGGACCGGAGCAGGCGGTCCAGGTCCTGACAGTCGCCGCGGCCCTGCCGTGCGACCAGCAGCGCGCCGATCGACCGCTCGAGCCGCTCCTTCATGCGGAAGCTCGCCTGGTAGGCAGCGTCCGGGGCCACGCCCAGCGCGTCGGCCAGGTCGGCACCCTCCAGCCCGAGCAGCTGGAGCTCGAGCACCGCCCGGTCGCGCTCGTCCAGGCCGGCCGCAGCGTCACCGAGCACGGCGGCCAGCTCGGTGGACTCGGCCGAGGCACCCACCTCGTGGCCGTCGGTCAGCGGGCCGGTCATGTCCTCGACCTCGGCCACCGGGACGGCGCGCCCTCGGCGGGACGAACGCCGGTAGACGTTGTGCCGGGCGATCGCCAGCAGCCAGACGCGGAGACGGGACGGGTCGCGGAGCTGGCCGAGCCGCTCGGCGGCCGTGAGGAACACGTCGCCCGTCGCGTCGGCGGCGTCGTCGCGGTTGCCCAGCATGTGGGCGCACATCGTGAAGACCTGCGACGAGTAGCGGTCGTAGATCGCGCCGAACGCCTCACGGTCGCCCGCAACCGCAGCGGCGACCAGGTCGGCGTCGTCGAGTACACGCACCATGTGGCCCCAGTCCTTTCCTGCCCCAGTCTTCCAGCCGGCGCGCCGTCACGCGACGCACCCCGGGCCGGCAGGCGGCCCGGGGCGACGTCGACGCTGCGGAACGTGGTCATCCGGCTCAGGCCGCCCGGCGGCGGACCACCACGATGCTGGTGATCCCCAGCACGAGGGCCAGCGCTGCGGCACCCGCTGCGCCCAGGAGCGCCACGCTCCGGAGGAAGGACCGGCCGGCGCGCTCCGGGGTGGGCGCCGCGACCTCGGCCGCAGCGGGGTCCGGTGCCGCCGGCAGCTCGGCGACGGTGGTCGGGGCCACCTCGGCGGCCTCGTCCACTGCGACCTGGTCGACGTCCTGCCCACGCTCGGGGGCGGGACGGACCGGCGGCCGGGTCGGGGCGGGGGGCGCCGTCGGCGCAGGGCTGGTCGGCACCGAGACCGCGGGCGGCAGCGAGACCACGGGCGGGATGGTGACGGCCGGCGGGAGCGAGATGACCGGCGGGATGGTGACGCCCGGGAAGGTGACGGTCGGGCCGACCGGGTCGGTCGGGGGCGGAAGCGTCGGCAGCGTGATGGTCGGGATACCGGGGAGCGGCAGCGCCCCGGCCGGGCTGGCCAGGGGGCCGGCGGCCAGGAGCGCCGCCCCGCCGACGACGGCGAGGCCGGCGAGGCTGGCGGCGGCGCGCCGGCGGAGGCTCAGGCGGCGGGTGGACTGGTTCGAGGTGGTGGTCGGGAACTTCATGGTGCGGGACTCCTTGTCCGTGCGGGCGCCGGATGCGCCTGCTCAGGGGTCCAGAGCACCCAGCTCCGGGTTCCTTGCACTTTTTGCAGAAACTTTTCCGGAACGTGCCGGCTTGCTGCGCCCGAGGGACCGGGCGCCGCGTCGCGGACGCGACGACGGCCCCGCCGAGGCGCTCACGGCGCTCGACGGGGCCGCCGGGAGGGGGCCCAGGAGGGACCGGCGCTACTCGGTCCCGCCGGTGTCGCACGCCCGCATGCAGGCCCTGCCGTAGGCGTCGGCGATGCGCGTGCCCTCGGCGTCGTTGAGCGCGCGGTTGAGCATGTCGGCCGTCTCCTCGCCGCAGGCGGCCTCGCACGCCGCCCGGCGGGCCGCCTCGCGCTGGGCGGGCGTCGACTGACGTCGGCGGACCCGGTTGGGACGGCCCGAGCTCATCCTGTTGGACTCCTCCTCCTCGGCCTGGGTCTGGTGGAGGCGGGGCCCCCGGCAGCCGTCGCCGTTGCCGCGGCTGACGCAGGCCGACGCGGGGTCGACCGGGCCGAGCCAGGCGTCAGCGGCGAACAAGGACAGTCCTGCGAACACGACTGCGAGGGCGAGGGCCACGGCCCGAAGGGGCCGACGGGTGGACGGGTTGGAGGTGGCGGTCGTGGTCGTCATGGTGCAGGTACTCCCTGGTCGTGCAGGCACCGGGTGCGCCTGCGCAGGGGTCCAGAGCACCGACTCCAGAGGTTCTTGCAGCTTTCCGGAGATTTTCCGGTCCGGGCCGGACCGGCGGGGCTAGCCCAGCGACCGCTTGCCGGCCAGGAGCTGCGCCAGCTCGCCGGCCACGGCGTCCGGCGGCGCGTCGAACGGCCACTGCCGCACCACGTCGCCCTGGTCGTCGACCGCGTACACCTCGTTGGTATGGGTGATGTTGGGGGTGCCGTCGGCGTTCGGCGTCGCGGAGTAGGAG
>CAIYXG010000516.1 GCA_903930035.1 uncultured Actinomycetes bacterium
AAGTACTGCTCGCCGCCGTGGGTCACGTCGTCCTCGCTCGGTCCCGGCACGGTCGGAACGGTACCCTCGTGCCCGTGAGCACCCCGTACCAGGTCCTCGTCGTGGGCAACCCCGTCCTCAACACGCGCTCGGACGAGGTCACGGACGTCGACGGCAAGTTCGTCAAGCTCTGCGAGGACATGTTCACGACCATGTACGCCGCGCCCGGCATCGGGCTGGCCGCCCCGCAGATCGGGGTCCAGAAGCGGTTCTTCGTCTACGACCTGGGCGCGGGCGACGGCCAGCAGGTCCTCATCAACCCCGAGATCACCGGGACCGACGGCGAGTCGGAGTACTTCGAGGGCTGCCTGAGCATCCCGGGCCTGCACTTCGACATCGTCCGCCCCGAGCGGGTCGGCGTGCGGGGCCGGGACCTGGACGGCAACGAGGTCGAGTTCGAGGCCGACGACCTGCTCGCACGCCTGGTCCAGCACGAGCTCGACCACCTGGACGGGATCCTGATGCTCGAACGGATGGACGACGAGCAGCGCAAGCAGGCGCTGCGCAAGATCCGTGAGCTGCAGATGCGGGCCGCCGGAGTGCCCGAGCCGGAGCCCAAGAAGTCGATCTTCCGGCTCCGCTGAGGTCGCCGTGCGCCTCGTGTACCTGGGAAGCCCCGAGGCGGCCGTGCCGCCCCTCGAGGCGCTCGTCGCCGCCGGTCACGACGTGGTGCTGGTGGTGTCCATGCCGGACCGGCGGCGCGGCCGTGGCGGGGCCACCTCGCCCACCCCGGTCAAGGCGGCGGCCGTCGCCCTGGGCCTCCCGGTGACCGACCAGCTCGACGACGTGCTGGGGGTCCACGCGGACCTGGGCGTCGTCGTCGCCTACGGGCGCATCCTGGGCCCCGACCTGCTGGCCCACCTGCCGATGGTCAACCTGCACTTCTCGCTCCTGCCCCGGTGGCGCGGGGCCGCGCCGGTCGAGCGCGGCCTGCTCGCGGGCGACGACCGCACGGGTGTGTGCGTGATGGCGGTCGAGGAGGGCCTCGACACCGGGGGCGTCTACGCACGTGCCGAGCTGCCGGTCGGTCCCACCGACACCGCCGCGGGGCTCCGCGCCGAGCTCGCCAGGACGGGGGCGGACCTGCTGGTCCGGACGCTGGCCGACGGGCTGGGCGAGCCCGAGCCGCAGCCCGCCGAGGGGGTCACCACGGCGCGCAAGATCACGGCCGAGGACCTCCGGGTCGACTGGGCGGCCCCCGCAGTGCTGGCCGGCCGGCAGGTACGCGTCGGCGGGGCCTGGACGACGTTCGGGGGACGACGGCTCAAGGTGCTGGCGGCCGAGGTCCTGGCCGAGGTCCCGCCCGACCTGGCGGCGGCGGGGCCGGGCACGGTCGGCCGGGACGCCGTGGTCCGCTGCGGGGAGGGCGCCCTCCGGCTGGTCGAGGTGGGCCCGGAGGGCCGGCGGGCCATGGGCGCGGCCGACTGGGCGCGCGGTGCCCAGCCCGAGGGCCACGTGCTGGGCACCGCCGACTGATGCCGCACGCGGACGACGACCCGGGGTCGGCGGCAGGGGTGGCGGCGCGCCGG
>CAIYXG010000517.1 GCA_903930035.1 uncultured Actinomycetes bacterium
CGGCCGCGACCGCCGCGACCTGGGCGCGGGCGTCGGCCCGGGTGAGCGCACGGCGCCGGCCGCGCTCGTCGACCGACACCAGCAGCAGGTCCTCGTCGGTCGAGCCCGGCGCGCCCCGCAGGAGCTGCTGCGCCACGTTGAGGTGCACCTCCGGGAACCAGGTGGCGCCGGCCAGCTCGGCGGCAGGCACGAACGCCGGACCCTGCACGGCCACGTCGGTGAGCATGGTGCGGGCCAGGAGGCCCCAGAAGGCCTGCGGGTCCTGCACCGACCAGCGGTGGAGCGCCCCGGAGTCCGGCAGCGGTGCGCCCGCCAGGTCCTGGGCCACGAGCCGGAACCGGTTCATCCCCGACGCGGCGGCCCGCGCGGCGGACGGGGTCCAGAGAGGGACGGGCGTGCTCACCGCCCCACTCTCGCGCAGTGTCCGCCGGTCGCCCGCCGGGACCGACTAGTCCGGGTCCTCGCCGGCCGAGCCGACGTACCGGTCCCAGTCGTCCTGGGTCGGGGACCCGGGCGCGTCGTCGGCGGCCGCGCCGTCGTCCGTCGCGCCGGTCGGCGCCGGGTCGTCCGGTTCCGGCCCGCCGTCGGACGGCCCCGCGGCGTGGTGCGTGGCGCGACGGCGGCGGCCGACCACCAGGCGGGCGGCCAGGAGCGTGGTGATCGGGACGGCGGCGACCAGGCCGATCGAGCCGACGAGCGTGCGCACGAGCTCGGTCGCGACCACCTCGGACGCCAGCACCCCGCCCAGCGGCCGGCTCGACTGCACGAAGAGCAGGAGCAGCGGCAGCGAGGCGCCGGCGTAGGCCAGCGCCAGCGTGTTGACGGTCGAGGCCACGTGGTCGCGGCCGATCCGGATGGCGCCCCGGTAGAGGTCGGCGTAGGTGATGTCGGGGTTGGCGGCGCGCAGCTCGGCCACCGCCGAGGCCTGCGTCACGGTCATGTCGTCGATCGCGCCGAGCGCCCCGAGGATGATCCCGGCCAGGACCAGGCCCGAGAACGACAGGTTCCCGCCGAACGCCCGGACGTACTGCGCGTCCTCGGTCACCAGCCCCGACAGGGTGGTCAGCCCGGTGAACGCCCACGACAGCAGGACGACCACCGCCAGCGCCGCCAGGGTCCCGAGCAGCGCCACCGTCGTGAGCGGGTGGAACCCGTGCGCCAGGTACAGGGCCAGGAACGCGATGAGCGACGACGCCACGACGGCCACGAGCACCGGGTCGGAGCCCTGCACGAGCGCCGGGAGCACGAAGACCACGATCACCCCGATGCTGGCGACCAGGCCGGCCAGCGCGGCCAGGCCGCGGAGGCGGCCCTGCGCCACGACCAGGACGGCGAAGCCGAGCGCCAGGACGACGAGCGGCCAGTCACGCTCCCGGTCGGCGAGCGAGTACTGGAACTCGGGGGCGGCGTCCGGCAGGTAGCTGAGCACCACGCCCTGGCCCGGCCGGAACCGCGGCAGCTCGCCCACGTCGTAGAGCTCGACGGACCGGACCTCGCCCGCGTCCGGGCCCTCCTGCAGGCGGAACAGGACGTTGACGCACAGCCCCTCGGTGCCGGCGAACGGCTGGTCCTCGGCCGCGACCCCCTCCAGCGTCGTGGTGGTGACGCCCGAGCCCTCCTCGCCGGGGCACGGGAACCGGTCGACCTGGGTGACCGTGCCGTCGAACCAGGCCCGGGGCACGCCCAGCGCCCCCAGGTCCTTGCGCTCGACGCGTCCGGGCCACAGCAGGGCGACGCCCACCAGCGTGGCGAGCGCGACGGCCCCGACCAGCACCGTCAGCCGACGGCGGAGCGCCGGGTCGAAGGCCTCGTCCAGGCCGCCGCCGTGCAGGTGGCCGTGGGAGTGGTCGTGGGAGCCGCCCATCCCGACAGTCTCCCGGCCCTAGGCGCCGGCGACGGGGACCGGGACGCCCTGCGCCGCCCGCGCCGAGAGGTACTTCTCGTGCTCGTGGTGCAGGAACCGCTCCACCGCCTCAACCGTGCGGACGGCGCGGGCGCTCGGGAACACCTCGAACGCGTGCTGCGCGCCGACCAGCTCGGCGTAGAGGACCGGTGCGTCGGACACCGCCCGGAGCTGCTCGACGAACGCACGGGCGCCACCGACGGGCACCAGCACGTCGCGGTCGCCGTGGATCACGAACATGGGCGGCGCGTCGGCACGGACGTGGTCGAGCGGCGAGTAGCTCCGCCACAGCTCCTCCTCCTGCTGCGGGGAGACGCCCATGACCATCCGCTCCAGGAACTGCCCGAAGACCTCGTTGTGGTCGCCGTTGCGGTCGAGCATGTCGTAGACGCCGTAGAACGGGACGGCCGCCTGCACGGAGGTGTCGGCGTCGGCGAACCCGGGCTGGAACTGCCCGTCGTTCTGCGTGAGCGCCACGAGCGCGCACAGGTGCCCGCCGGCCGAGCCGCCCGTGACGACCACGAAGTCCGGGTCGACCGAGTACTCGTCCGCGTGCTCGCGGATCCAGGCCAGCGCCCGCTTGCAGTCGACCAGGTGCTCCGGGTACTGGACCTTGGGGCTCAGTCGGTAGTCGATGTTGAACCCGACCCACCCGCAGCTCGCCAGGTGGTTGAGCAGCGGGATCCCCTGCTGGTCCTTGGAGCCGATGACCCCGCCGCCGCCGTGGATCTGGAGCACGGCGGGCCGCCGCTCCCCGGGGAGCGGCGCGTGGAGCGGCTCGTAGACGTCGAGCCGGAGACGGTGCCCGTCGGGGGTGGCGTAGGCGATGTTCCGCGTGATGCTCCGGCGCCGGTTCCCCACGAGCACGGGCAGCACGGCGCCGGCACGCATCGCACGGGGGGCGTCGGCCAGCTCGTCGGCGGGCACCTCGGGAGCGAGGGCCGCGTCCAGCTGCTCGCCCGACCGCAGGGCCTCGCGGACCAGCCCGGCCATGCCCACGACGGACGCCGCGCTCAGGGCCAGGCCGACCTTGTCGGCACCGGTGAGCCGCCCCTCCCGGCGGCGCAGCGCCTGCAGGGTGGTGAGCCCCCAGGCCGCCGTCACCAGCGGGGCCGCCTCGGTGGTCAGCCAGCCGGCGAAGAACGACGGGATCGTCAGCGTGCGGCTCCGGAGCCGGGGCCGGTAGGCGTTGCCGACGAGCGTGGCGCGCACCAGGCCCTGGCGGAGCAGTCGGGAGGGGGCGGACGGCATGGCGACAGTCTGGCCGGTCGGCGCGGGCCGGACCTACCCGCCCGGATCCCAGTGCTGGCGCGGGAGGGGCGCGCCGGGCCGCGACGCGGAAGAATGTCGGCGCACGGGACGGCCGCCCGCCGGCCCTCTGCGGAAGGGGTACCGATGGAACGACTGTCAGGCATGGACGCCACGTTCCTCTACATCGAGACGCCGGCCGGCCACATGCACGTGGCCATGGTCGGCATCTACGACGTCTCGACGATGCCGGGGGGCTACTCGTTCGACACGATCAAGGCCCACATCGCCGACCGGCTGCAGGTGGTCCCGCCCTTCCGCCGTCGGCTGGTCGAGGTGCCGTTCCAGTTCCACCACCCGGTCTGGGTCGAGGACCCCAACTTCAACCTGAACTACCACGTCCGACGGATCGGGTGCCCGGCCCCCGGCGGCCGCCGCGAGCTCGGCGAGGTCGCGGCGCAGATCGCGTCCATCCCGCTCGACCGCACCCGCCCGCTGTGGGAGGCCTGGGTCATCGAGGGCCTCAAGCAGGACCGTGTCGGGTTCGTCGTCAAGGTCCACCACGCCGCCATCGACGGCGCCTCGGGGGCCGAGATCATGACGGCGCTCTACGACCTGGGCCCCGAGCCCATGCCGCGCGAGCCCGTCGAGATCCCCACGGAGCGCATCCCCAACGACGTGGAGCTCGTGTCCTACGCGGCGGTGTCCAAGCTGCGCCGCGCCAAGGAGGCCGTGCCGCTCATCGGCCGGACCGTCCAGTCGTTCGCCAACCTGGTCGGCCGAGTGCGCGACCCGAACGAGCAGAACGGGGCCGCCCCGCTCCAGGCGCCGCGCACGCCGTTCAACCACTCCATCGGACCGCACCGCTCGGTGGCGTTCGCCCGTATCCCGCTGGACGAGACCAAGGCCGTCAAGGAGGCCCTCGGGGTCAAGGTCAACGACGTGATCCTGGCCCTCTGCTCCGGGACGCTGCGCCGCTACCTGGAGCAGCACGGCGGCATCCCCGAGGACCCGCTCGTGGCGGTCTGCCCCGTCTCGGTGCGCGCCGAGGAGGAGATGGGCACCCAGGGCAACAAGGTCTCGGCCATGTTCGCGTCGCTGGCGACGGACGTGGACGACCCCGCCGAGCGGCTCGCGACGATCTGCGCCAGCAACGACGGGGCCAAGCAGGACCACAACGCCATCGGGGCCCGCATGCTCACCGACTGGGCCGAGTGGGCGGCACCCAAGACGTTCGGCCTGGCCTCGCGCCTCTACTCGTCGATGAACCTGGCGGACTCGCACCGGCCGATCCACAACCTCGTCATCTCCAACGTGCCCGGCCCGCCCTTCCCGCTCTACCTGGCCGGCGCCGAGCTGGTCGCGGCCTACCCGATGGGGCCGATCATCGACGGCGCCGGGCTCAACATCACCGTGCTGTCGTACCGGGACCACGTCGACATCGGCTTCCTGGCCGACCGCGACCTGGTGCCCGACGTGTGGGACCTCGCGGCGCTCGTCCAGCCGGCGTTCGACGAGCTGAAGGGCCTGGCCGGGCAGGTGGACCCCACGATCGTGAAGGCGCCGGCCCCCGTGACCGCCACGTCCACCCGGGCCAAGAAGGCCGCCAAGAAGTCGGGCGGCGGCGGCAAGGGCACCAAGAAGGCGGCCAAGAAGGCCGACGCCAAGAAGTCGGCCCGGCGGGCGGCGGTCGACGCCTGACCGCGCGGTGTGTCGGCGACGGTCGCGGTGACCTAGTTTCTCGCCGTGGCCTACAACATCGCTGACCTCTTCGAGCACACCGTCGACGCCGTCCCCGACCGGCTCTGCCTGGTCGACGGCGACCGCACCTTCACCTTCGCCGAGCTGGACGCCCGCGCGAACCGCATCGGCCACTGGCTGGCCGAGCAGGGCGTGGAGCCCGGCGACCACGTCGGCATCTACGCCATGAACTCCGAGCAGTGGGTGTCGGCCATGCTCGGGACGCTCAAGGTGCGGGCGGTGCCGATCAACGTGAACTACCGCTACGTCGAGGCGGAGCTGTCCTACCTGGTGAACAACGCCCAGCTCGTGGCGTGCGTGTTCGACCAGGAGTACGCACCCCGGCTGGCCCACGTGGCCCCCCACGCCCCGAACATGCGCATCCTCTGCCACATCGAGGACGGGTCCGGCGAGGACACCTCGGCGCTCGGCTCGACGGCGTTCGAGGACGCGGCGGCGTCGGGCAGCCCCGAGCGCGACTTCCCGGAGCGGTCCGGGGACGACGTCTACATCATCTACACGGGCGGCACGACGGGCATGCCGAAGGGCGTGATGTGGCGGTCCGAGGACATCTTCTTCGGCCTGGCCCAGGGCATCGACGCCGTGACCGGCGAGCGGGTGGCGTCGGAGTACTCGCGGGCGGAGCAGGCGGCGGCGTCGGAGTCGCAGATGGTCTTCCTGGTGATCCCGCCGCTCATGCACGGCGCCGCGCAGATCGCCACCCTCAGCCAGTGGTTCCTGGGCAACGCCACCGTCCTGCAGCGGAAGTTCGACGCGGAAGAGGTCTGGCAGCTCGTCCACGACCACAAGATCAGCGCCGCGATGATCACGGGCGACGCCGTTGCCCGGCCCATGATCGAGGCGCTCGAGGCCAACCCGGGCCGCTGGGCCACCGACTCGTTCTTCGTCCTGTCGTCGAGCGCGGCGTTGTTCAGCCAGACCGTGAAGGACCGCTTCCTCGAGGCGTTCCCCAACATGATGATCATCGACTCGATCGGCTCCACCGAGGGCGGCTTCAACGGGCTCAAGTACGCCGAGAAGGGCGCCCGGATCAGCGGCGGCGGCCCGACCGTGACGCCGGGTGCCGACGTCGTCATCCTTGACGAGGACCTCCAGCTGATCCCGCAGGGCGACGACCGCATCGGCAAGCTCGGCCGGACCGGCAACATCCCGCTCGGCTACTTCAACGACCCCGAGAAGACGGCAGAGAACTTCGTGGTGGCGGCCGACGGGCGGCGCTACGCGGTCGGCGGCGA
>CAIYXG010000518.1 GCA_903930035.1 uncultured Actinomycetes bacterium
CGGCGGTAGCCGGCGTCGGCGGTGACCACCACGACGGCGCCGGCGTCGTTGATGCGGTCCACCAGCGAGTCGGGGCTGAACCCGCCGAACACCACGGAGTGCGCCGCACCGATCCGGGTGCAGGCGAGCATGGCCACGACGGTCTCGGGGATCATCGGCATGTAGATGCAGACCCGGTCCTCCGAGGTCACGCCCAGGTCGGCGAGGACGTTCGCGAACCGGCAGACGTCGGCCAGCAGGTCGGCGTAGGTGAGGGTGCGGGTGTCGCCCGGCTCGCCCTCCCAGTGGAACGCCACCTTGTCGCCACGGCCCGCCTCCACGTGGCGGTCCAGGCAGTTGTAGGAGACGTTGAGCCGGCCGCCCACGAACCACTTGGCGAACGGGAGCTCCCACTCGAGCGGCGTGTGGAAGTCCTCGAACCAGGTGACCGTCTCGCGCGCCCGGTCGGCCCAGAACGCGACCGGGTCGGCCGCGGCGGTCTCGTAGACCTCGGGGTCGGACAGGACGGCGGTCGAGCGGAACGCCGCGGACGGCGGGAAGGTCCGGTCCTCGTGGTAGTAGTCCTCGATGGTCGCGCCGTCCTCCGGCGTGGTCCCCTCGGTCATCGGTCCCCCTGGGGTCTGGTCGGCAGGATCACCCGGTGGTCGCCCCACCGTGAGCCACCGAGCGTACCGGCGGACCGCTACGTTCGGCCCATGGGAACCAGCGACCTCTACCGTGCCAACCGGCTCAGCTTCGCCGCGCTCGGCCGCACGGTCGACGCCACCACGGCGGCCCGGACCGTCCCGGCCACGCCGGAGTGGACTGTCCAGGACAACTTCGCCCACATGGCCGGGGTGGCGGCCGACCTGCTCGCGGGCCGGCTCGAGGGCGTGGCGACCGACCCCTGGACCGAGGTCCAGGTGGCGGCCCGGCGGGGGCGCACGCTCACCGAGGTGCTCGACGAGTGGGACGAGCTCGGCCCGCAGGTCGAGGCGGCACTGGCGCCGCTGGGGGACCACGTCGACCCGCGGCTGGTGATCGACATGTGGACCCACGAGCAGGACGTCCGCGGCCTGCTCGGCGAGCCGGGCGGCGACCCGGCGACGCTGCCGTGGATCGTCGACCGGGTCCTGCCCGGCTGGGTCGCCCGCGTCGAGGCGGCGGGACTGCCGCCGCTCCGGGTCCGGGCCGGGTCGACGGTGGCGGGTCCGGCCGACGCGCCGGTGCAGCTCGAGCTGGACCCGTACGACGCGGCGCGGACCGTGGTCGGGCGCAGAAGCGTGGCCCAGCTCGGCGCCTTCGACTGGCGCGGCACGGACGACCCTGCCGCCTACGCCGGCGCGCTCGTGGTCTTCACGCCGGCGGCCATGGACGTGGTCGACGCCCGGGACTGAGCCCGCGACGCACCCGGGTCAGCCGGCGCGCCACTCCAGGACGGTGAACGCCCCCAGCCCCGTCGGGTCGGTGAGGGCCGCTGCCTCGGCGACCCGGCTCCGGCCGGCCAGCGCAGCCAGGTCCCCGGCCGCGGCACCCTCCGCCCAGCGGCGGCGGCCCTCCTCGACCAGCTCGTCGACGCCGTGGCGGCGGAGCCACTCGGCCTGGGAGCTCACGGCGGACGGCGGCCGCACCCGGGCCAGCTGGTCCGTGGCCACCTCGCAGGTCACGTCCTGGCGGCCCGGCCGCGCCAACGGGTGGTCGCCGCGGCCGTGGGCGACATAGGTCCGGAGCCACTCCTCCTGGGGCCGGGCGGCCAGCCCGGCGGTCGTCGTGGCGTAGTCCACGACGACGACGGACCCCGACCTCAGGACCGACAGTGCGTCCGAGAGCCAGTCGGCCGCGCCCTGCTGCCACGGGACGCGGGCCCCGGTCGCCGCGTCCGGGGCCAGGGCCGTGAGGTGCACGGCCACCTCGGGGTCGGCGTCGACCAGCAGCTCGACCAGCGCGTCGCCGGACCGGGCGACCCGCACCTCGGACCACGAGGCGGTGCTCCGCTCGAAGAGCCGGAACGGCACGTTGTCCAGCAGCTCGTTGGCCAGCACCACGCCGTCGACCGGCTCGCTGGGCAGCCCGGTGAGGGAGCAGCACAGCGGGCCGGTCCCCTGGGTGGGTGAGGGCGCCGGGTCCTCGGGGTCGGCCGACGGTCCCAGCATCTCGGTGGGCCGGACCAGCGGCAGGTGCTCGGCCTGACGGGCCCGCAGCTGCGCCGACCGCTCGACCAGGACGTACCGCAGCGCCGGACCGCACGCGGGGCCGGCCGCCAGGACCGCCAGGGCCAGCGCGCCGCGGCCGGCCGCGGCCTCGACCACCACGAACGGGTCGGGGCGTCCGAGCCGCACCCACTCGGCGTCGAGGTACCGGGCGACCACGGCACCGAACAGCGGACCGACCTCGGGCGAGGTCAGGAAGTCGGCGCCGGCACGGCCGGCGCCGCCTCCCGCCGCGAAGAAGCCGTCGGGCTCGTGGTAGAGCGCCAGGTCGACGAACTCGTCGAAGCGCAACGACCCGAAGCGGGCGACCCGTTCGGCGACCGCTGCGTCGACGGTCACGGCCACGGCCGGCCCCGGCTCAGCGGCCGAGGGCGAGCGGGGCGAAGTCGGACAGGTTCGTCAGCAGGCCCGGGAGCACCCCGAAGAGCACGGTGGCGACGACCGACAGGGCGATCGCGGCCGTGATGCTCGTGGGGACCGGGAGCTTGGACCGGGCACCGTCGGGCGCCGGGTCGAACCACATCGTCTTGGCCACCCGCAGGTAGTAGTAGGCGGCGACGACCGTGTTGAGCGCCATGATCACGGCGAGCGCGAGACCGAGGCCCGACTGCGCGCCCAGGACCGCGCTGAAGACGCCGAACTTGGCGTACCAGCCGCCGAGCGGCGGGATGCCGATCAGCGACGAGAGGAACAGCGTCATGGCCACCGTCAGGCCCGGCATGCGGTTGAACAGGCCGCCCAGGGAGTCGATCTCGGCCGACCCCGTGGTGCGGGCCACCGCAATGACCACGGCGAACGCACCCAGCGTCATCGCGGCGTAGATCACCAGGTAGACGACGATCGCCGAGAGCGCCTGCTGGCGGGCGCCGTCGACCACCACGAACGGGGCCAGGATGAACCCGGCCTGCGCGATGCCCGAGTAGGCGAGCAGGCGGACCAGGTTCGTCTGCTTGAGGGCGATGAGGTTGCCGACCGTCATGGTGGCCGCCGACAGCACGAAGAACAGCGGCTGCACGATGTCGGGCCGCACGGCGAAGCAGTAGAAGACCACCTGGATCAGCGCCACGAAGCCCGCAGCCTTGGAGGCCACCGCCAGGTAGGCGGTCACCGGGGTGGGGGCGCCCTCGTAGGTGTCGGGCGCCCAGGTGTGGAACGGCACCGCCGAGACCTTGAAGGCGAACCCGACGATGGTGAACAGCAGTGCGAGCGTCACGACGGGCACGCCGCTCGGGCCGAGCCGGTCGATGTTCACCGCCGCGTCGGTCAGCCGGGTGGACCGGCCGACGCCGTAGACGAGCGACATGCCGTACAGCAGGATGGCCGAGGCGAACACGCCCATCAGGTAGTACTTCAGGCCCGCCTCGTTGGACTTCTCGTCGCCCTTGCGCCACGCCGCGAGCATGTAGGCCGGGATGGACAGCAGCTCGAGGGCCACGAAGATGCCCACCAGGTCGCGGCTCGAGGCCATCACGACCATGCCCAGCACCGAGCTGGCGAGCAGCGTGTAGTACTCGCTCTCCCAGTAGTCGCCCTCGGCCATGTAGTTGGTCGAGAGCAGGACCACCACGTAGGCCGACACCAGGAACAGCGCCTTGAGGAGCAGGGCCATCGAGTCGACCACGTAGGAGCCGCCGAACATGACGCGCTGCCCGCCGTCGGCGGCCAGCGTGATCAGGGGCACCAGGGCGGCCAGCAGGCCGATGTTGACGACGGCCGGCATGAGGGCCCGGGCCCGCTCCAGCTTGACGGAGTCCAGGAGGACCAGCACCACCACGGTCACGACGAGGATGATCTCGGGCGCGATCGCGTGGAAGTCCACCCGGGGGTTGGCGAACCCCGTCGGCGCGAGCTGGGCGAGCAGGCCAGTCATCGGATCAGCCCTGGGCTCCGGCCGCGAGCAGCATGACCGCAGGGTTGGTGACGTTGAAGATCAGGCCCGGCACCACGCCGAGGACCACGATCAGCACCAGGATCGGGAGCCACGCGATCCACTCGAACTTGGTGACGTCGTGGATGTGCGGGTCCTTGGCGAACTCCTCCTTCGGCGTGCCGAAGGCGGTGCGCTGGTAGAGCCACAGCAGGTAGCCGGCGGCCAGCACGGTGCCGACGGCCGAGATGATCATCAGCGTGCGGAACAGCGGCACGCTCAGCCCGGGCGCCGGGTTGTAGGCCGAGAGGATGGCCGGGAACTCGCCCCAGAAGCCGGCCAGGCCGGGCAGGCCGAGCGA
>CAIYXG010000519.1 GCA_903930035.1 uncultured Actinomycetes bacterium
GCCGGCCGCGGTCGGCACCGTGGTCGTGGTCGTCGGCGCCGTCGTGGGCGTCGTGCCCACGAGCACCGGGCTGGGGGCCGTGACCGGCGCGACCGGGCTGGTCGTGGTCGGGCTGGTCGTGGTGGTGGGCGCCGCGACGGACGCGGTGACGGCGGCGTCGAACGACATGTCCGGGTCGGAGGAGGTCGTCTGGAACACTGCGACCGCGAGCGTGTTCGACCCGTTGGCCAGCGACGCCACCGGCAGCGAGAACCGCCGGTACTGGGACTCGGCGGCGCCCGTGCGGGCGGCGGCCGCCGCCGTGCCGCCCCAGTTCATGTTGTCCGACACCACCCGGGTGCCGTTGAGGTAGACGACGGCGCCGTCGTCGGCGAGGAGCGACAGGGTCACGCTGGCGACCTTCGTCCGGTCGGCGACGGTGAAGTAGGTCCGGAACCAGTCGGCCGGGTGGGCGGGCGCCAGCCGGTTGACCCGGGTCCGTTCGTCGCCGTCGCCGGCGCCCAGCTGGCCGGGACCGGCCTTCCACGTCGTGTCGGCGAAGACCTTGCGCTCCCAGCCGCCGACCAGCGTCCCGGCGTCGCGGTACCGCCACGAGGACCCGGCGGCGACCAGCGTCTGCGACGTCGTCGCGCCGCCGGCCAGGCCGGGGGCGACCAGCGTGGCGGCCACGACCAGCAGGGCGGTGAGGGCGCCGCTGCGCCGAAGGAGGGCGCTCCGGGTCCGGGGTGGGCGGGTGGTCCGGGGGGCGGCGGGTCGCGGCATCCCCGGCCATCGGGAGTTCGCGCCCCGCGACTTGAGCGCCGACTGAGGATCGTGCCAAGAAGCACCCCTGCGGCGGCAGACATCTCGCCGTGGCGCTCAAGTTCGGGCGCCGGAGCGGGCGTTCGGCACCGCGTCACGCGGTCCGGTGTCGGACCCGTGTGCCAAGGTGCGGACCCGTACACGTCAGGGAGCAGGGAGCGGAGATGTCAGAGGTCATCGAGGAGCAGGTGCTGGTCGAGCTCCAGGAGGAGGAGTGGCAGTCGATCTCGATGCGGCTCCGTCCGGCGCTGGGGTCCGACGAGCAGGAGCCGCTGGGCAAGGTGGCGCTGCTGGTGGGGGACGGGCGGCGCCGCTGGATCACCTTCGACGAGCGGCACCTGGTGATCTACGACGCCGCTCCCGCCGAGGGCGAGTTCTTCGAGCTCGTCTCGCCCCGCCTGCTCGAGTCGTGGCGGGGCGTGGCGGCCGGCTCGGGCTCGGCGGTCCTGTCGCGCCGTGTGCGCGACGACGACGCCCAGCTGGTGCTGTCGGGCCCGGGCGGGTCGGCGGCGGTGGACCTTCCGTTCCAGCGCTACCCCGACGTGCTGGAGATCGCCGCCCACCAGCGCAGCAACGAGCAGGCGTCCGTCACCGTCGACTCGGACTCGCTCCTGGCTGCCGCCAACCTGACCAACCGACGGCCACGTGGCATCGACGACGAGGCGCCCAACCCGTACACCTGGCTGGAGTTCGACGGCACGACGATGGCCGTCGTGCGGCAGTGGGACGGTCTGGGCGAGACCCGGTTCGAGCTCCCGGCCCAGGGCGGGGCGAACTGCAAGGTCCCGGTCGCGCTCGAGGACCTGGGCCCGCTCATCTCGGTCTTCAGGGAGGGTGACGTCGAGGTGGGCATCCCGAAGGACGCCTTCAGCACGCTCCGCATCGAGCAGGACGACATGGTCGCCTTCTTCATGCCGCTCGACCCGGACAAGCCGGGCCGGGACCGGGTCGTGGACGTCCTGGTCGAGGTCTTCGGCGAGGACGTCGTGCACACCGACGAGCACGGCGACTTCCAGCTGGGGCTGTTCGGGGTGCCGGTCTATGCCCGCTACACCCAGGGCTCGCCGTCCTACCTCACGATCTTCGCCAACGTCCTCTACGACGTCGACGAGACGCCCGAGCTGCTGGCCGAGGTGAACAAGCTCAACGGCAACGCCCGGCCGGCCAAAGTTGTCGTCGACGGCGGCGTGGTCACCGTCTGCGGCGCCCTCGTGGCCGCCACGATCGACGCCCCCGAGGTGGCGGCGCTGGTGACCGAGGTGCGCGACGTCGCCGACGGCCTGGGCCCGACGCTCGCGGCGTACTTCGGTGGCACCACCAGCCGCAGTGTCGAGGACGAGCGGTGGGAGGGGTACCTGGCCGCCGAGGTCGCGGCCGAGGTGGTCCCCGGCCGGTGGCAGGTGCTCCACGGTGCCGACGCGGTGGCCGAGCTGCCCCACTCGGGTGGGCCGCTCTTCGTGGTCACCGCGTTCAATCCCCACGGGCGCGTGCGCGAGCACTGGCAGAACGAGCAGGAGAACTCGCAGCTCGCGGCGCAGCTGCTGGCGTCCGGGGCCTCGCTGTCCCGAGCCGTCGGCGGTGCCGTCGGTGGCCGGGCCGAAGGCCTGCCGGGAGCTGCCTCGGAGACGGCGATCGCCGAGGCGAGCTTCCTCGTGTGGGGTGTCGACGAGCGGGTCGTGGCCGACGCCGCCAGGGACTTCGGCCAGGAGGCCTACTTCGTCCTCGAGGGCGACCAGGTCTCGGTGGTGGGTGCGTTCAGCGACCGGCGGGAGAGCATCGACCGACGCAGCTGAGCCCGGACCTTGCCTGCCGGCGCCGTCCGTTCCAGACTCGTCGCACGCCCGCGGGGGAGCGGGCGCGGCGAGCAGGGGGACGAGATGGGCAGGACACAGGTGCGACGTGGTTCGTTGCTGTTGGTCGGGCTGGTGGGGGTGCTGCTTGCAGCGTGCACGCCGGTTCCCGCAGGACCGACGTGGTCGACGGCCAGCTGGCCCCGGGTGGACAGCCCGGCAGCACTGGTCGACCGGGCAGGTGCCTGGACCGACGGCACCTGGTTCGCGACGGTCCGGACCACGACGGTGGGCGGAACTCCGACCAAGGCGCTCGAGGTCGCGAAGCGGGCCGCGAGCAACCCGCTCGTGCTCGGCCCGTCGCAGCAGCTGCCGCTGCCCGGCGTCTCGGACTTCCTCGTGGTGGGGGAGTCGTTCCTCGGCGTGCAGGTCGGCCAGGCGGTTCGGTTCTTCCGGCCCGACGCCACCGGGACCTGGGCGGCCGCCGGGGAGGTCGCGATTCCGGCCGGGACGCTGCTCGGCGACCTGACCGACGAGTGGATGGCCGTCCGGCGCCCGGGCGGCACCCTCGTCGACGGCGAGGTCCAGCTCTTCAGTGTCGACGCGACCGGTGCGACCGTGACGGCGGACTACGTCACGACCCTCACCTCGAACGCCAGCAGCTTCTGCACGACGGCAGGGTTCGGGGGCACCGGGGTGCGCCTCGACGGCAGTCTGCTGGCGGTCGGTGTCGGCACCTACTCGTGCAGCCCGTCGACGGTGCGGAGCGTGGACCTGTTCCGGCTGGTCGGCGGCACCTGGCAGCTCGTGCAGCAGTTTGAGGACGCCACCGGGCACATCGGCTACGCCGCCTCGTTCGACGTCGACGACCAGTCCGCGGTGGACCGGCTGGTGATCGGGTCCCAGCTCGGCGTGTACCAGCAGGCCGGCACCGCTCCGCAGGTGGAGATCTTCGAGGACGCCGGCAACGGGTTCGGTCTGGTCCAGACGCTGCTGCCGGACCCTGCGGTGCCGGCCTTCTTGACGACCTCGTTCGGCTCGCACGTGGCCGTCTCCGGCAGGGTGCTGGGCACCACGACCCGGTTCGAGGTCGTCCCGCCGTCGGAGCCGGGACAGCCTGAGGGTCGCGGGCAGTACGTGGCTGCGTACGTGCGGTCGACCGCCGGGGTCTGGACGCGCGAGACGGAGAAGCCAGTCTTCCTCAGCCCGACCCCTGCCGGGACCCTCGGCTCGGTGCCGCTGGTCCTCTCCGTCGCCCGGTCGACGATCGCCGTCGCCAACTTCGTGCCGCTGGTCCAGGCCCCGTGCGTCGGCTGTTTCTCGGCCGGGGCCGAGGCCTGGTTCGTGGACCGGTTCCCGGACTGACGGCTCAGGACGTCGGGGCGGCGGGGGCCAGGTCGACCACGTACGGCAGGTGGTCCGCCAGGCGGAACCACTCCGCTCCGGGTGCCGCCCAGTCGGCGTCCGCCCGGCTGGGCACGAAGGTGCGGACCACCTCGAGCGGGCCGTCGGCCGGTGCGAGCACCATGTCGATCCGGTTCCGGACGCTGGTGTCGCGCCGCACCTCCCAGGACGTGCAGAGCGACAGGACCTCGCACTGCAGGAGGTTGTCGTCCTTGGCCCACCCGGCGGTGTAGCCGCACGCCCGCACGGTCGCAGGGTTGGCCAGCAGGAACGGCTGCGCCGTGGTGTCGTCGGAGGCGTACTGCGGGCACACCGCGGGGTCGTTGGCGCCGGGGGAGCGCGCCGCGAACGTGTCGACCATCGGCCCGGGACCGTCACTGCCCTCCAGCATCCGCCGGTAGTCGCCCGAGCCCGGCACGAAGTTCAGGTCGCCGGCCAGCAGCCAGCGGCGCCCGGCGCCCGGGTCGTCCGTGGCGATGCGGGCCCGCACCAGGTCGATCTGGCGGGCCCGTGACAGCGCCGCCGCGCCGCCGCCCGCGGTCAGGTGGGTGCCGTAGACACGGTAGGACTGCCCGGCGAACGCCACGTCGGCCCACACGAGCACCCGGGACATCGTCGGGTCCTGGCACGACCCGCCGACGTTCGTGCCGCCCCCGCCGGTGGACGTGACGTCGCCCCGCACCAGCACCGCCACGCCCTCGGGGTTGTTCTTGGCGTCGCACCACCACAGCTCGTAGGCCGCGAGCCGGTAGGCGGTCCTGGTGCGCGACAGCAGGGCGGTCACGTCCTCGGACTGGGCCTCCTGCACGACCAGCACGTCCGGCTGCAGCTGGTCGACCCGGGCGGCCCACCCGGCGTGCTCGCTGTAGACGGCGTCGTCGCCCTGTGCGCCGAGCAGGTTGAACGTCATGACCCGCAGCGCCGGGCCGGCCGGGTCGGTCGGCAGCACGGCCGGCGGCACCGACGCGCAGGCCGCGGCCACCGTCGCCAGCAGCGTGAGCAGCAGCACGGTCCTGTGTCGAGCCACCCGACCCCCTTCGTGCCCGGCGCCGGCCGTCCCTCGGCCGACCCGAGCAGGGTGGACGACGGGCGGTCCCGGTGTCCAGCGGTCCCGCTAGCGGGTGATGCGCACCGTCCGGACCTCGAACGGCCGGAGCTCGAGCTCGACCGCTCCGTCGACCACGGCCCCGGCCACGTGGCCGGGCAGGTCCCGCTCCCGGGCGTCGGTCGTCCGGGCGGTGGAGGCCGGGAACCCCAGGCGGAGCGTCGTGCGCGCCCGGCCGCCCGCGGCCTCGTAGCAGCGCACGACGACGTCGCCCGAGCGGTCGTCGGCCGGCTTGACCGCCTCGACCACCACCGAGGGGTGGTCGGTCGACACCACGGGGACGCCGGGGGCCGGTGCGTGCGGTGCGCGGCCCGCCGCGGTGGCGGCCACGGGCCGGGGCGGCTGGTTCAGCCGGTAGCCCTCGGCCACCACCGCGCCGTCGGCAAGGTGCCCGTCGCCCGGCAGGAGCGAGTAGGTGAACTCGTGCGCGCCCTGGTCCTGCACGGGGTCGGGCCACACGGCAGCCTTGAGCAGCGACAGGCGCACGGTGGTGGTGGGGACCTCGGTGCCGTCCTCGAGGACGGCCCGGGTCCGCTGGGCGTCGTAGCCGTACTTGCAGTCGTTGAGCACGGCCACGCCGAAGCCGGGCTCGCCGACGTGGACCCACCGGTGGGCGCAGAACTCGAACCGGGCCGTGTCCCACGAGGTGTTCGTGTGGATCGGCGTGGTGAGCTGCCCGAACTGGATCTCCCGGGTCACCTGGTCGGTGTGGACGTCGATCGGGAACGCCACCTTCAGGAGGCGCTCGCGGTGCTGCCAGTCGACCTGGCAGCGCACGTCGAGCCGGCGCGACCCGGCCCGGAGCTCGTAGGTCTGCACGAACGTGGACGGACCCTCGCGGCGGGCGACCCGGACGCGGGCGACCAGCGGGCCGTCGTCGACCACCTCCATGCCGGTCAGGCCGTGGACCGGGGTGGGGCGTCGGACGTCGTAGTCCTCGACGTCCCACGCGTCGTACTCGGCGGGCAGGTCCGGGTGGAGCTGCAGCACTCCGGCGACCTGGCCGGGGGCCACCGCCTCCCGGCCAGTCGCGAGGTCGACGAGCGACGCCACGTGGCCGTCGGCGTCGACCACCACCCGGACGAGACCGTTGTCGAGCACGGTGCGGTCGCCGTCCTGTGCGGCCATCACCGGGTCGACGCCGTCCGGCAGGGAGCCGGACGGCGCAGTGACGGACTGCGGCGCGGCGTCGACCCAGACCGGCGTCCCGTCCGCCGTGACCACGCCGGAGAACGGGAACGGCGAGGGGTTGAGCCAGACGGGGCCCTCGGCGCCGGGTGCTGCGACGGCGGCGACGGCGGCCCCGATCACCTGCTCGAGCTCGTCGGCCACCCGCGCGTAGGTCTCGGCCGCCTCGCGGTGGACCCAGCCGATGGACGAGCCGGGGAGGATGTCGTGGAACTGGTGCAGCAGCACGTCCTTCCAGAGGCGGTCCAGCCGGTCGAGCACGTCCGGCCCGCCGGCGTCGGTGCCGTGGGCGGCGACGACCCAGGCCTCGGCCTCCCGCAGCAGGGCCTCGCACCGCCGGTTGCCGGCCTTCGTGGCGGCCTGCGACGTGAACGTGCCGCGGTGCATCTCGAAGTAGAGCTCGCCCACCCAGCGCGGGGCGTCGGCGTACTCGGCGACCGCCTTGTCGAAGAACGCCGACGGCGCCTCGATCTGCAGGCGCGGCGAGCCCTCGAGGTCCTTGGCGCGGTGGTACTGGCCGCGCATGCGGGCGGTCGGTCCGCCGCCGCCGTCGCCGTCGCCGAACGGCAGCAGGGAGCGGGTGGA
>CAIYXG010000520.1 GCA_903930035.1 uncultured Actinomycetes bacterium
GCACGGCCCGCGGGACGCGTCCTGCGGTGCGGCCCACGTCGCGGCCGGGCACCGGCACCGACGGCCCGGGCGACGGCCGGGGCGGGCGACGGCCCGGACCCCCGCCGGGGACCCCTCCCCGCTGACACCCCGGGGCTGCATGCGCTCTCCTGTGCGGGCGCCGGACGTACCGGCCACCGACCAGGAGGTCCGCAATGCCACAGCTCGGTCTCGACCCCGAACAGATGGGGGTCCTCGCCAAGTCCCTCCAGCGGGAGGCGGGGTCCATCCGCTCCCTCGCCCGCCAGCTCGACTCCCAGCTCCGCGCCGCGTGGTGGCAGGGGCCCGACGCCGAGAAGTTCCGCGGCTCGTGGGACGGCGAGCACAAGGCGCAGCTCGAGAAGGTCGCCGCCTCGCTCGAGTCCGCCGCCCAGGTCGTCACCACCAACGTGACCCAGCAGACGCAGGCCTCCCAGGGCTGAGTCCTTCCCCCGGTGGTCCGGCCCGGTCGTCTGCGTGCGCCTCCTCCTCCGCCTCCACGACGACCGAGGCCGGGCCACCGTCCCCCCACCGTCGGCACCGCAGGACCTCGAGGTCCACGGCGCCGACGACCTGACCGTCGGCGAGCTCGCCGAGGCGCTCGCCGCCACCCTCCCGGCCGCACCTCCGGAACTGCGCGGGCACACCGTCCGGACCGGCCGGGGCGTGCTGCCGCCCGACGCGCTCGTGGCCGACGCCGGCCCCGGGTCCGGTTCCGACGTCACCGTGGTCCCCGCCGGGTCCGGGCCGCCCGTGGAGGGCCCGCCCCCCACCGGCACGGAGCTGGTCGACGGGCACGGCGGCCGCACGCCGCTCGCCTTCGGCCCCACCGACGTGGACGACGCACAGGTGGTGGTGGCCGACGGGCGCACCACGGTGCGCCGACGGCGGCCCGGGCCGGTGGCTGTCAACGGCGTCCCCGTCCTGGGCGCTGCGCCCCTGGCCCACGGCGACCTGCTGCGCACCTCGGGCGGGCTGCGCACCGTCGTGGTGACGACACCGGTGCCGCCCTGCCCGGCCCACGGTGCGCACCGGGCCCACCGGGGCGCCCCGCCGTGGACCGGCGCCGGGGAGCTGCCGGCCTGGGAGCCGGTGGTGCCGCCCGACCCTCCCCAGGCCGCCCGACGCCCGCGCCTGCCGCTCCTGAGCGCGTCGGTCCCTCTGCTCATGGGCCTGGGCCTCTGGCTCGTCACCCGGTCGGTCGCGTCGGTCGTGTTCGTGCTGTTCAGCGGGGTGTTCGTGCTGGCGTCGTCGCTCGAGTCCCGGCGCGACGCCCGGGCCGAGCAGCGGTGCCGCGACCAGGAGCTCACCGACGCCCTCGCGGCAGCCCGCGACGCGCTGGCACGGCGGGTTGCGCAGCTGCAGGCGCTGGACGCGCAGCGCCACCCCCCGGCCCGCGACCGCCTGCCCGACCGCGCCGGGCCCCACCTGTGGGGCCGCCCCGACCTGTCGGTGCGGCTCGGGACCGGCGCGGTCCCCGTGGACGGGCTCGTCGCCGCACCCGCCCGGCCGCCGCGCGCCCCGCGCGCTCACGAGGTGCAGGCCCTCCTCGACGAGTTCGCGGCCGTGCAGCTCCCGGTCCACGTCGACCTGGGCGGGACGGGCGGGCTGTTCCTGGCCGGGGACCCCGCCGTCTGCGAGGCCGTGGCGCGCACCGTGGCCGTGCAGCTGGCGTGCGCGCAGGGGCCCGACCGCCTCGGCCTCGTGGTCGACCCGCCCACGCCCTGGGCGCCGTGGCTCCCCCACACCGCCGCCGCCACCGGGGCGACCACCGTGCACCTCTGCGGCCCCGGCGCGCCCGACCGTGGCGACCGGCCGCTCGTGCAGTGGGGCGGCCGCGTCCCGCCCGACGGCGTCCACGCCGTCCTGGAGGTCTCCGGGCCCGACCACGGCGTCCTGCGCCGGCCCGGCCGGCCCGACCAGCCCGTCGCGCTCGAGACCGTGTCCGAGCGGCGGGCCGTCGCCGCCGCACGGTCGCTCGCGCCGCTCGTGCCCGCAGGGTCGGACGACGGCGGGGCCACGCCCGACCTGGTCCGCCTGCGCGACGTCCTGGCGGACGCCCCCGGCGCGGCCGACCCGCTCCTGGACCCGCTCGCCACCCGCCGCCGCTGGTCCGAGGGGGCGGGCCGGGCCGACCTGGCCGCGCCGCTGGGCCGGGCCGGCAGTGCGACGGTCCACCTGGACCTGCGGGCCGACGGTCCGCACGCGCTGGTGGCGGGCACCACCGGCGCCGGCAAGAGCGAGCTGCTCCGCACGCTGGTGGCGTCGACCGCACTCCACCACGGCCCCGACCGCTGCACGTTCCTGCTGGTCGACTACAAGGGCGGGGCCGCCTTCGGCCCGCTCGACGCGCTGCCCCACGTGGTCGGGACCGTCACCGACCTCGACGACGCGCTCGCCGCCCGGGCGCTGACGGCCCTGCGTGCCGAGGTGCGCCACCGCGAGCGCACCGCGGCGGCGGGGGCCGCCGCCCCGCCCGCCCTGGTCGTGGTGGTCGACGAGTTCGCCGCGCTCGCACGGGAGCTGCCGCAGTTCGTGGACGGCCTGGTCGACGTCGCCCAGCGCGGCCGCAGCCTGGGCGTCCACCTGGTCCTGGCCACGCAGCACCCCCGCGGCGTGGTCAGCGACGCCATCCGCGCCAACGCCGGCCTCCGGCTGGCCCTCCGGACCGCCGACCCGGAGGCCAGCACCGACGTGGTGGACACCGAGCAGGCCGCCACGCTCCCCCGCCGCACCCCCGGGCGTGCCGTGGTGCGCACCGGGCCGGGGGCGACCACCGTGGTCCAGACCGCATGGACCGGCGGACCGGCCGCCGCGCCGCCCCGCGTCGTCGTGGCCCCGCTCGGACGCCCGCCCCGCCACCACCCGCAGGGGCCGACCGAGCTCCAGGCCGTCGACGCC
>CAIYXG010000521.1 GCA_903930035.1 uncultured Actinomycetes bacterium
CCACGACCACCGTGAAGGTCGAGTAGCGGCCCCGCATCTCGAGCACACCGAGCACACCGAGCGCGACCACGACGAAGCCGGCCAGGAACAGCAGGAGGCCGCCGGGCCCGCGCTCGTCGAACGGCCCCAGGTCCGCGAGCTTGCGGACCGGCTCGCGGAACTCTTTCGGGGTCGGCACCGGGGTGCCCACACCCGTGGCGACCACCACCGTGCGATCGGTGTCGAACGGACCTCCGGCACTGGTCACCAGGGTCAGCCGGTTGCGTCCGGTGGGGTCCATGACCGAGGTCAGGCCCGACCGCAGCCGTTTCACGTACCTCACCTGGTACTTGTAGACGCGGCCGTCGCGGGTCCGGAGGAACACGCTGGCGCCCTTCGGCAGCCCGGACAGCCGGGCGAACGGGTAGGTCCAACGGGTCGAACGGCCGAGGACCACGGTGTTGCCGGTGCCCGGCGGCGCACTTCCTTCGCGCCAGCCCGGCCCGCCCTCGAGGAGCGCCGGGGTCGCGCCCTTGACCACCACCTGGTCCAGGCGGAGCGACGGCACCTGGAGCAGCAGCGCAGGGTCACCGACCTTCACCCGCCGCGCCGGCTGCTGGTACTCCTCCAGGCGGTGCTCCTGACGGACCCGGCCCGCGGCCGGCACCAGGTAGACGTCGACCGCCCAGAGGCCGAGGACCGCAAGGACGACCGCCACGACGACTGTCCGCGCCCGACGGTCCTCCGGGCCGGCCGTGGACGCCGGCTCGTCGGGCCCCTGCTCGGGACCGTCCGCCGCGCCGTCGACAGGATGGTCTTCGAGCAGGCTCACGCAGCCCTCCGCCGGTAGGCGCGCACACCGGCGTAGGCCAGCGCACCCAGGCCGACCGTGGCCGCCCGGTCGAGCGGGGGCAACGACTGCCCCGGCACGCCGAGCGGCATGGCGAACTGGGTCCCCGTCGCCCCAGCGCCACCCGACCCGTCCGCCGAGGACGCCGGGTCGTTCGAGGCCGTCTCGCCCAGCACGCTCGGATCCGCCGGCCCCGCCTGGTCGAACGAGGTGTCCGAGAAGGAGCCCGGGTCGGAGAAGGAGCTGTCGAACGAGTCGAGCGCCAGGTCGCCGCCGGCGCTGCCCGTCGGGTCCGAGGGCGCCGTGTCGCCGGCCGGCCCCTGGCAGTAGGAGACCTCGGCCAGACCGGGGAACCCGCCCTTCGGCGCCGTACCGCCGGCCGAGCCCGAGGTCCTCACCGTGCCCTTGGCGGCAGCGCAGTTGGACCTGACGACCTGGTCAGCCGCTGCGAGTGCGGCTGCCACCATCTTCGGCGTCAGCTTTCCGTCGCCCGCCGACTGGAGCACCGCAGGGTCCTGGCCCGCGGTCACCTGCCACCGGATGACCGCGGCGACGGCGTTGGCCTTCGCCGGCGACAGGCCCGTCGTGGGGGCGTAGAGCTTGTTGACCCAGGTGATCGGGTAGGCGCCGGGCACGGCCAGACCGACCGACCCGGTGTTGGGGATCCCTTCGCCGGCAGCGACGGCCGCGGACACCGAGAGGGTGTTCGGCAGGACCCACTCGCCGGCAGCGTTGCGGACCTCGACCCGGAACATCGGCACGCGCTGCGCCGGCGGCCGGGTCTCGTTGAGCGTGAACGACTCCTCGACGAGGCTCACCGAGCCTGCGGTGATGGTGCCGCCGAAGGAGAGCTCCGACGACGCCGGGTCGAGACCTTCTCGCACCTGGGACACGACGTTGTCCATGCCCAGCCGGGACGGCGTGACCGAGTTGGGCCAGGACTCGCTGACCTGCGGGTCGGCCGTGGCGCCCGGCAGCTCCTTCCGAGCCAGCGACCAGACCGCCGGCGAGGTCCCGGCCAGGTAGGACTCGAGGTAGAGGTTCGTGGCGTCCGGGTCGGTCCGGACCAGCGGACGTGGTCCCTTGATCGGCGGGAAGAAGAACCGTCCTGGGGGCAGCGTCAGGGCCGCCAGGAACTGGTCCTCCGACCAGACGTTCGAACGTTCGAAGAAGAGGTTGGCGAGCACGTCGGGCGTCATCCGCACCGGACCGGAGTAGGCCTCCCGCCGCTCCAGGCAGTTGTCCTCCTCCTCGCAGCCGTCGGGGAAGGTCGGGAGCGGCGGCACGAACCCGAAGAAGGCCAGACCGACGGCCTGGACCGGCGCCGCGACGACCTCCTTGCCCGACTTGGCCAGCGCCGCCTTCTCCAGGTCGCTGAAGTCGGCGCCGCTCACCACGAAGTCGCCCTGCCCATCGGCGAACGACAGCCGCAGGTCCCGGGTCCCGCCGATCTCCAGGTCGGGCGCAGTGGCCGCCTCGCTGCCTGCCAGCGCCTTCGCCGCGGCGTTGACGAACGGTTGCGCATCCGCCGGCACGAGTGCCTTGAGCGCCGTCTCGGTGGTCTGGCCGTCGGCCGCCTGGACGCGACCGGAGCCTGGCATGACGACCCACGCCGCCAGCAGCAGCCCGACCGCGAGCCGGCACAGGGTCCCCGTCGTCGACCGACGACGTCGGGTCACGACCGCAGCCATGTGTCCTTGGACCCCTTGGCCGCAGCCCCGCCCGCGGCGAGCAGGCCGCCACCGAGCAGCAGCAGGAAGAGCACCTCGCTGTTCTCGGGTCCGCCCGGTCCACCCTCGACCGGCTCGGCCCCGACCGCCGCCTCTGTTCCGGCGGCCGCGGCATCGCCACCGGC
>CAIYXG010000522.1 GCA_903930035.1 uncultured Actinomycetes bacterium
CCGACCACGTGCCCGCCCGCCGTGTGGCCGCCCATGGTGGCGGCCCAGGTGCGGGCCCGGTCGGTCGGCGGGTCATGCGGTGCGTCCAGCTGCTCGTCCACGGGGGCGAACCTAGCGGCAGGGTCCGACACCGTCACCGGCCGAACCGGTCAGGGGGGCGGGCGGGGCCGTCCCGTAGTGTGGCGCCGTGTCGAACTTCGTGGACGAGTGCGGCCTGAACGTGAAGGGCGGCGACGGCGGCGCCGGCTGCGTCGCGTTCCGGCGCGAGGCGCACGTCCCGATGGGCGGCCCCGACGGCGGCGACGGCGGCAAGGGCGGTGACGTCTGGCTGGTCGCCGACCGCAACGTGGCGTCGCTCCTGGCCTTCCGGGACCACCCCCACCGCAAGGCCACCAGCGGTACCCACGGCTCCGGCAAGAAGAAGCACGGCCGCAACGGCGACGACCTGCTCGTCCCCGTGCCCGTCGGCACCTTGGTCAACGACCGTGACGGCCGTGTGCTGGCCGACCTGGTGAACCACGGCGACCGCTGGCTGGCCGCCGAGGGCGGCCGCGGCGGGAAGGGCAATGCCCGGTTCCTGTCCAACAAGCGGCGGGCCCCCGGGTTCGCCGAGCAGGGCGAGGTGGGCGAGGAACGGTGGATGTGGCTCGAGCTGAAGCTCATGGCCGACGTCGCGCTGGTGGGCTACCCCAACGTCGGCAAGTCCACGCTGATCTCCCGGATCTCGGCGGCACGGCCGAAGATCGCCGACTACCCGTTCACCACGCTCGTGCCCAACCTGGGCGTCGTGCGGCTCGAGGGCCGCGACCCCTTCGAGATGGTCGTGGCCGACATCCCCGGGCTGGTGGAGGGGGCCGCCGAGGGCAAGGGGCTGGGCCACCAGTTCCTGCGCCACATCGAGCGCGCCCGCGTGCTGGTGATCCTGGTCGACCTGGCCGAGACGGCGACCGCCGACCCGGCCACGCAGCTGGAGGTCCTGCTCCGCGAGCTGGGCGACTACCGGCCCGAGCTGCTGGACCGCCCGCGCGTCGTGGTGGGCTCGCGCGCGGACATGGCGACGGACGCGACGCGAGCAGCCTTCGACGGCCGGGTGCTCTCGGCCGTGACCGGCGAGGGCGTCCAGCCCCTCCTGGGCGTGCTGCGGCAGGTCGTCGAGGCGGCCCGCGGTGCCGAGCCGGCGCCCGAGGCCTTCGTCACCCTCCGGCCCGTGCCGGAGGGCATCCGGGTGGAGCGGCGGGAGGACGGGTCGCTCGAGGTCGTCGGCCGTGAGGCGGCCCGCGCCGTCGCGCTCAGCGACCTCACCAACTCCGAGGCGCTGCAGGTCGCCCAGGAGCGCATGGACCGCCTCGGTGTCAGCCGGGCGCTGGCCCGCGCCGGGGCCCGCAGCGGCGACACCGTGCACATCGGCCGGCTCACCTTCTCCTTCGAGGTCGAGGACCAGCTCGACGTGCAGCCGTTCGACCACGCCCCCGACCGCGGTCCCACCCGGGCCGAACGGCGCGACCTCCTCGACGACCTGGAGTTCGACACGGCCGGGCTCGACGACGGCTGGGACGACGACGAGGACCCTGGGGGCGGCACGGGGGTGGCGCCGTGAGGGCGGTCGTGAAGCTGGGCTCGTCGAGCCTGACGGACGAGCACGGCGACCTGCGTGGGGACGCAATGGCCAAGGCGGCCGCCGAGGTGGATGCCGCGCGCGCCGCGGGCCACGAGGTCGTGCTGGTCTCGTCCGGTGCCGTGGCGGCCGGCCTCCCGGCCCTGGGGATCGCGGCTGCGGACCGGCCCCGGGACGCCCAGACCCTGCAGGCCGTCTCGGCCGTCGGCCAGGCCCGGCTCATGCAGCGGTGGAACGAGGCGTTCGGCGCCCACGGCCTGGTCGCCGGACAGGTCCTCATGGCGCCGCTGGACTTCATGGTCCGGGCGCAGTACCTGCACGCCCGGAGCACCTTCGAGCGGCTCCTGTCGCTGGGGGCGGTCCCCGTGGTCAACGAGAACGACGCGACTGCGGACGACGAGATCCGCTTCGGCGACAACGACCGGATCGCCGCGCTCGTGGCCCACCTGGTCGGTGCCGACACCCTGGTGCTCCTGACCGACACCGACGGCCTCATGGACGCCGACCCCCGGCTGCACGAGGGGGCGTCGCTCATCGAGGAGATCGCGGAGATCGACGGCGAGCTCGAGCAGCTGGCCGGGGGTGCGGGCACCGACCGCGGCAGCGGGGGCATGGCCTCCAAGGTCGCCGCCGCCAAGATGGCCTCGTGGTCCGGGGTGCGCGTGGTCATCGCCCGCGCCGACCGCCCGGACGTGCTGGCGGACGCCCTGGCGGGCACGCCCGGGACGGGCACGGTCGTGCAGGCCCGGGCCGAGCGCGTGCCCGCGCGCAAGCTCTGGATCGGCTTCGCCCTGCCGGCAGAGGGGCGGATCGTGGTCGACGACGGCGCGGTCCGTGCCGTCACCGTCGGCGGCAGGTCGTTGCTCGCCGCCGGCGTGGTGGCCGTCGAGGGGTCGTTCGCGGCCGACGACGCGGTGGAGATCGTCGACGCCACCGGGCGGGTCGTGGCCAAGGGCCTGTCCCGCGCCGACGCCGCGACGGTGGCCGCCAGCGCCGGTCGGCGCTCGGCCGAGCTGGGCGACGGCACCGCCGAGGTCGTGCACCGCGACGACCTCGTGGTCCTGCCCTGACCCGGGGCCGCTACCTGCCCGGGCGTCCGAGCCGGCGCCGGACCCCCAGCCGGAACCCGTCGACCGCCGTCTCGAAGCCGTGCGGCCGCACCACCAGCGTCGCGGCGGAGAAGGCCGCCGTCGCCACCAGCAGCCCGACGACCAGGTTGGCGAGCGGGCCGAGCCAGTTGCGGGTGACCAAGTAGGTCGCGAGCAGCACCACGATCACCGTCACGGCCACGACGGCCGACCGGACGAACAGGCCGAGGGTCTTCTTCGTCAGGATCCCCGGGACCGCCAGGTTGATGGCGAACACCGCCAGCGCGGCGGCGACCCAGTAGGCGGCGGAGTACGCCGCCGAGAGTCCGTAGCGGCCGAAGACTGCCGTCATGGGCACCAGGAGCAGCAGGTTCATGCCGTTCTCCACGACGTTCATCACGAACGGCGTCCGGGTGTTCCTGCGCGCGTAGAAGGCGCGCACCACGTAGAGGAACACGGCGAACGCCGGCAGCCCGACGCTGAAGCCGGCCAGCATCTTGGCGGTCTGGGTCGCCGAGGCGGCGTCGAACGCACCGCGCTGCAGGAGGATCCGCACCAGCGGCGCGCCCAGCAGCAGGTAGGCGGCCGCCGCGGGGACCATGAAGGTCAGCAGCAGGCTCAGCCCCTCACGGAACTTGGTGCGGAACGTCTCGTGGTCGCCGTCCTTGGCGGCCGTCGCCAGCTCGGGCAGGACCGCGGTCATGAGCGACACGGCGATCAGCCCGTAGGGCAGCTGGAAGAAGATCGCGGCGTACTGGTAGGTCGAGAGGGCGCCGGTGCCGAGCCGCCGGGCGTAGGAGAGGACCACCAGCAGGGCGACCTGGTTGGCCATGGCGAAGCCGACGGTCCACCCCGACAGCCGGGCCACCTGCGACACCACCGGGTGCCGGGGCTGGAAGTTCCACCGCAGCCGGACGTCGGCCCGGCGCAGCGCCGGCACCAGCACCGCCGCCATCGCGGCGACGCCGGCGGTGGTGCCGAGCCCCAGGCACCACAGGCTCGTCCGGGTGTCGTCCACCCCGCGGGACGGCCCGACGAAGAAGTAGACCGCGAGCGCCGCAGCGGCCGTCACCAGGTTGGTGAGCACCGGCGCGAACGCCGGGGCCGCGAACCGGCGGCGGGCGTTGAGCATCGCCGTGGCCAGCGTGGTGACCCCGTAGAAGAGGATCTGGGGCAGGAGGAGCGCCAGGAGGTCGTCGCCGAGCGCCACCGCGCTGCGCCGCTCCGCCCCGGACAGCGGCAGGACCAGCAGCCAGTTGATGGCGGGGGAGAGCAGGACGGCGACCAGCGTCAGGGCGGTGATGGCCACGAAGGACACCGTCACCAGGACCGAGGCGGTCTCGTCGTCGCCGTCGGCGTTGGTCTGCGTGAAGATCGGGACCAGTGTGGCCGACAGCACCCCGCCGAGCACCAGCTCGTAGAGGATGTTGGGCGTGGTGTTCGACAGGTTGTAGACGTCGGCGAGGCTGGTCAGGCCGAGCGCCGCGGTGAGGGCCGCCACCCGGACGAGCCCGGTGACCCGGGAGAGCATGGTGCCCACGGCGGGCGCCGCGCTCGCAGCCAGCAGGCTGCGCCCGCCGCCACCTGCGGCCGGGAGCTCGTCGGCGGCCTCGTCGGTCCACACGCCCGGCTCGTCGAGGTGCAGGGCGGCGATCTCGGCGGGGGTGGGGAGCGGCGTGCCGGACTGGTCGCCACTGGTTGTCTCGGTGCCGGGTTCCTCGGTGCTGGGTTCCTCGGTGCCGGTCTGCTCGGTGCCCGCGGGGTCCTCTGCGTCGGGGACGTCGTCGTCGGAGGGGTCCGGCACGGCGCCGAGGCTAGTGGGTGGCCCCCGTGGACCTGCGGTGCCTAGCGTTGGCGGCCGTGACCGACGCAGCCCCGTCCCCCGTCCTGGTTCCCGTGCCCGAGCTGGCGCGCCGTGCGAAGGCCGCGTCCCGGCTGCTCGCCACCGCGTCGACCGCGACCAAGGACGGTGCGCTGCGCGCGGCGGCGGACCTGCTCGAG
>CAIYXG010000523.1 GCA_903930035.1 uncultured Actinomycetes bacterium
CCCGACGGCGCGGCCGCGGCACCAGGGTCCGGGTCTACGAGTAGCCCCGGGTGGTGCACCCGGCCCGCCGGCGACCATCATGGGCGGCGTGCTGGTCCGTCTCCGCAACCCGTCACGCGAGGTCGAGGTGCAGGGTCCCGCGCTCGTGTCCGTCCTGCTCGAGCGTCTGGGCCTCAACCGTGAGTCGGTCCTGGTGGTCCGCAACGGCGAGCTGGTGCCCGGCGACGCCCGGCTCGAGGACACCGACGAGGTCGAGGTCCGCCCAGTCATCTCCGGCGGGGCCTGAGCCGGTGGACCGGTCCGCATGAAGTGCGTGGTCTGCCGGGGTGCGGCGGTCATCGACGTGCGTCGGCACAACGCCAACTTCTGCGGCGAGCACTTCGTCCGCCACTGCGGCGAGCAGGTGCGCCGCGCCGTGGAGGAGTTCGACATGCTGCAGCCCGACGACCGGGTGCTGGTCGCCGTCTCCGGCGGCAAGGACTCGCTCGCGGCGTGGGACCTGCTCGTCGGGCTCGGGTACCAGGCCGACGGCCTCTACATCGGGCTGGGCATCGGCGACTACAGCGAGACCTCGGGCGGGCACGCGAGGCGGTTCGCCGAGGCCCGCGGGCTGACCCTGCTCGAGGTGGACCTGCCCGGCGAGTACGGGTTCGACGTCCCCACGGGGGCGCGGGCGGCCCGCCGGGTGCCCTGCTCGGCGTGCGGGCTGTCCAAGCGCCACCTGTTCGACAAGGCGGCGCTCGACGGCGGGTACGACGTCCTGGTGACCGGCCACAACCTCGACGACGAGGCCGCCGTCCTCTTCGGGAACACGCTGCGGTGGGACACGGAGTACCTGGGGCGGCAGTACCCGGTGCTGCCGGCGCGGCACGGCTTCCCCAAGAAGGTGAAGCCGCTGGTCCGGATGACCGAGCGCGACATGGCCGCCTACTGCCTGATCCGTGGGATCGACTACCTGGTCGACGAGTGCCCGATGGCGGCCGGCAACAAGCACCTGGCCTACAAGGACCTCCTGAACGACCTGGAAGTCCGGTCGCCCGGGTCGAAGGCCGACTTCTACTTCAGCTACCTGCGCAACGCCGCCGGGCGCTTCCGCGAGGAGCGGGAGGACCAGGCCGTGGGGGAGTGCTCCCGCTGCGGCGCACCCGCACAGGGCGAGGTGTGTGCGTTCTGCCGGCTGCAGGAGCGGGCCGTCCCCGTGACCTTTGGAGGGCACCCATGAGCGGCGAGCTCGTCGCCGGCGACCTGGTCCAGCTGATCGACGGCAAGGGGCGCCGCTACCAGGCGGTGCTCGAACCGGGCAAGGAGTTCCACTCGCACTCCGGCTTCATCCCCCACGAGGAGATCATCGGCCGGCCCGAGGGCTGCACGGTCAGGACCACCCGGCACCAGCCGTTCGTCGTGGTGCGCCCGACGCTGGCCGACTTCGTCTACAAGATGCCGCGCGGGGCGCAGGTCATCTACCCCAAGGACCTGGGCCCGATCCTGATGCTGGCCGACGTCTACCCCGGCTGCCGCGTGCTCGAGTCGGGCGTGGGGTCCGGGGCGCTGTCCATGACGATGCTGCGCGCCGGGGCCGACATCGTCGGGTACGAGCTGCGCGAGGACTTTGCCGACCGGGCCCAGAAGAACGTGCGGGCCTTCCTGGGCGAGGAGGCGATGTCGCGCTACCGGGTCGAGCTGCGCAACTGCTACGACGGCATCGACGAGACCGGCCTGGACCGGGTGGTGCTGGACCTGCCCGAACCGTGGCAGGTCGTGCCGCACGCCGAGCGCGCCCTGCGGCCCGGCGGCATCTTCGTGGCCTACTGCCCGAGCATCATCCAGGTGAGCCAGCTGCGGCAGGTGCTCGAGCGCCACCGGTTCTTCGAGGCCCGCTCGATGGAGGTCATGCACCGGGGCTGGTACGTCGAGGGCGCCGCGGTGCGGCCGGACCACCGGATGGTGGCCCACACGGGGTTCCTGACCCACGCCCGCCTGGCCCCGCCCGCCGACTGAGGACCCCCGCGGTCGTCGTCCCGCACGCGCAACGGCCCGGCGCTCGCGCACCGGGCCGTCGTCAGGACGTGGGAGCCGGCGTCAGGGCTCGATGAAGATGCACTCGCCGGGGCACTCCTCGGCGGACTCGATGACGCCCTCGAGCTCCTTGTCGGGGATCTCGGCGACCGCCTCGGCGCCGCCCGGGTCGGAGAGGATCTTGTCGCCGTCCTTGACGTAGGCGAGGCCGTCGTCGAGAAGTGCAAAGACGGCCGGCGAGATC
>CAIYXG010000524.1 GCA_903930035.1 uncultured Actinomycetes bacterium
CGGCGGTGGAGACCTGGGAGGACCCGTTCGGACCGGGCGGCGCGCCGGGCCCGGGGTGCGCCGGTCCGCCGCTCGGCCCCGGGGCTGCTGGGCGCAGCCGCCCTCGGCGGGGCCGTCGCCTGGTTCGTCTGCTGGCGGTGGGACACGCGCCGCTGGCGGGACCGCCACGTCGCCCTGACCGTGGACCTGCCGTCGACCGACCTCGAGGCGCTCGCGGCCGAGCTGCAGGAGGTCGCGGCGGTGGAGACCTGGGAGGACCCGTTCGGACCCGGCGGCGCCCGTCGGGGCCTGCTGGTCCCGACCCGTGACGTGCGGGCGGTGAACGCCGCGCTCGGCGCCCGGGACGGCCGGTTCGGGGACGGGTAGCCGCCGGCCAGCCGGCCGGTCAGCCGGTCGGCTCGTCCGGCTGTACGACGTCGAACTCGTTCGGGTCGGGCTCGGCGGCCTCGGTGGTCGTGGTGGCCCGCCGCACGGTGGTGGTCGTGCGCAGCGTCGTCGTGGTGCTCCGGCGCACGGAGGTGGTCGTGGTGCCGTCGGTCTCCTCGTCGGTGCCGGTGTCGTTGATGCCGGAGTCGACCGTGGTCCGGGAGGTCCCGCTGGTGGTGGTCGTGGTGCAGTCGACGCTGGTGGTCGGCGGCCCGGCGCTGTCCTCCTGGGCGCCGTCCTCCTGGGCGTCGGAGTCGGCCAGGGCGTCCTCGGCCGCCGCCTCCTCGCAGGCCTGTCGGGCGGCCGCAAGGTTGGAGAAGCGGGTCACGACGCCGATGCAGGGCCCGTCGACGCCCTTGAGCTCGAGCACCCGTCGCACCGACGCCAGCACCTGCGCGCGGGGCAGCCGGTTCTCGGTGATGGCCTCGGTGAGCTGCTGGTGCGTCTCGGCGACGACGTCGCCGCCCGAGAGGAGCGCGACGTCGGCCCCGGCGGCGATGGCCTGCTCGGCGGCCTGTGGCTGCGGGAACTGCTTGACCACGGCGCCCATGCCGAGCGCGTCCGTGATGACCAGGCCGTCGAAGCCCTGGCGGCCACGGAGCTCGTCGGTGATGGCGGCCCGGGAGAGCGAGGACGGCACGCCCGGCTCGGTCAGCCCCGGCACGGCGGCGTGGGTGATCATGACGGCGGGTGCGCCGGCGTCGAACGCCGCCTGGAACGGGACCAGGTCCTTGGCGCGCAGCTGGTCGACCGGCGCGAGCGTGGTGAGCTTCACGTGGGGGTCGGCGGAGCCGCCGCCGATCCCGGGCCAGTGCTTCACGACCGGCACGAGCCCGCTCTCCTGTGCGACCTCGACCGAGGCCACGACGAACTGCGAGACCTTCGTGGGGTCGGTCCCGAAGGACCGCGAGCCGAGGCCCGACCCGCTGCCGACGTCGGCGACCGGTGCGAACGTCATGTTGAAGCCCAGGTCCTTCATGCCGGTGTCGTGGCGGCGGTAGGCCTCCTGGGCGGCCTCGACCGTGCCGGCGCCGAGCGTGGCCTGCGAGGGCAGCCGGCCGAGCGCGTTGGCCAGCCGCTGGACCGTCCCGCCCTCCTCGTCGGCGGCCACGAAGGGCTCCAGCGGGGCACCTTCGACCGCCTCGGCCACCTGGGTGTCGATGGACGCGGACTGCGCACCCTTGAGGCCGAACCCGCCCACCGTGCCCGCGCGCAGGTCGGCGGCCGCGAGCGAGGGGTTGGACACCATCACCATGAGCAGCTGGCCGGCGAGCGCCTCCGGCGGGAGCATCGCCGCGCAGTCGGGGGGCTCGGTGGTGGTGGTCGAGGCGACGGCGGCGGCCTTCTCGACCTTGACCCCGAAGGAGTCGGTCCCGGTGCACGCCGCGACCGTGAGCGACAGCAGCGCGACGGTGGCCACGGCCACGGTGGTCCGGGCCCGGCGCGGCCGTGTCGGCCCCGGGGCCGCCACGGGGGTCGGCTCGGTCTGGTGTGCCCTCACGCCGCCAGACGCTAGTGGCGTGGGCGCCCGGGCACGTTGCAGCCAGACTGTGGCGCCGCCGGGCTGCCCGGCGTCACGTGCGACCCCACGACGGAACGGACCGAGCCCACCATGACCAGCTGCCCCGACACCTCGCTCGTCGACTCCCGGCCCGCAGGCCGCGGCGTGCTCGCCGCGCTGCGCGACCCGGCCGCCGAGCCGGCGGCCGACCGGGCCCGGCTGCGGTTCGCCGCCATGATGCTGACCGTCGGCGTCCTGCACTTCGTGGTCCCCGGGCCGTTCCGGAAGATCGTGCCCCGCTGGTTCCCGTGGCCGGAGCAGGCCGTCGCGTGGTCGGGCGTGGCCGAGATTGCCACCGGGGCGCTCGTGGCGGTCCCGGCGACCAGGAAGGCCGGCGGCTGGCTCGGCCTGGCCACCATTGCCGCCGTCTACCCGGCCAACGTGCAGATGGCGCTCGACGCCTCCCGGGGCCAGGCCCAGGTGCCGGGCCCGGCGTGGGTGGCGTGGGCCCGCCTGCCGCTGCAGCTGCCCATGCTGCGGGAGGCCTGGAAGCTCACCCGGTAGCAGTCGCCCCGGACGGCCTGCGGGTCCTAGGTTGCGGACCATGAGCACCGGGGGACAGCAGGAGCAGGGCCGGCGACGGCGCGTCGTGGTGTGGGGGACCGGCAACGTCGGCCGCCCGTCGGTGCGGGCGGTCGTGGCCGACCCGGGCCTGGAGCTGGTCGGGGTCGTCGTGTCGAACCCCGACAAGGAGGGCAAGGACGCCGCCGACCTGTGCGACCTGCCGACGCCTACCGGGGTGCTCGCCACCCGTGACGTGGAGGCGGTGCTGGCGCTGGCGCCCGACGCCGTCGTCTACACGGCCACCGGCGACACCCGGCCGGACGACGCCCTGGCCGACGTGCTCCGCTGCCTGCGGGCCGGCGCCGACGTGGTGTCGACCTCCATCTACCCGCTGATCCACCCGGGCAGCACCCCGCCCGAGATGAAGGCCGAGGTCGAGGCCGCGTGTGCCGAGGGGGGTGCGTCGGTCTGGGTCTCGGGGATCGACCCGGGCTTTGGCGCAGACCTGCTGGCCCCGGTGGTGGTGGGCGCGTGCGTGTCGGCCCGGAAGGTCGTCGTGCGCGAGATCTTCAACTACGCCACGTACCACGCGCCCCACGCCGTGAAGGACCTGGTCGGGTTCGGGATGCCCATGGACCAGACCCCGCCGATGCTCTGGCCCACCGTGCCGACCATGGTCTGGGGCGGCGTGCTGATGGTGCTGGCCGAGACGCTGGGCGTGGAGCTCGACGAGGTGGACGAGGTCATCGAGCGGCGCCCGCTGGAGCGCACGATCGAGCTGCCCATCGGCACGTTCGAGGCCGGGACCCAGGGGGCCTTCCGCCTGCAGGTCCGCGGCCTGGTCGGCGGCGAGGAGAAGATCGTGATGGACCACGTGACCCGGATCGACGACGGGTGCGCCCTGGACTGGCCGGTCCCGCCGGAACACTCCATGGGGTGCCACCAGGTGCTGGTCACGGGCGACCCCGACGTGGCGCTCACCCTCACCGCCGAGGACGCCGACGGCGACCGCAACGTGGGTGGCATCGCCATGTCGGCCGGCCGCATCGTGCACGCGCTCCACGCGGTGGCCGACGCACCCAACCGGATCATCACGGCGCAGGACGTCCCGCTGGTGCCCGGCCGGGGGCTCCTCGCGTGAGCGCCGACGGACCGTCCCCGCTCCCCGAGGTCGACCACGACGACCCGCTCGCGCCGTATGCCGGCCACGGCGGCACGGTGGGCCGGGTCTTCGCGACGTCGGAGCCGTGGTGGCCGGAGCGGCCCCGGCCCAAGGAGGGTGCGCCCAACATCGTCGTGGTGATGTGCGACGACCTGGGCTACTCGGACCTGGGCTGCTACGGGTCCGAGATCCCGACCCCCCACCTGGACCGCATCGCCGCCGAGGGCCTCCGCTACACCGACTACCACGCCACGCCCATGTGCTCGCCCACCCGGGCCGCGCTCATGACGGGCATCGAGCCGCACCGCGCCGGCGTGGGACACGTGGCGCACTCCGACCCGGGCTTCCCCGGCTACTCGATGGAGCTCACGCCGCTCACCCCGACCCTGCCGGAGCTGCTGCGGTCGGTCGGCTACCAGACGCTCATGGTCGGCAAGTGGCACCTGACCAAGGACTCCCAGGTCAACGACGCCGGCGACCGGTCCTCGTGGCCGCTCCAGAAGGGGTTCGACCGCTACTACGGGTTCCTCGACGCCTTCACGAACTTCCACCACCCGCACCGGCTGATGGAGGACAACCACGCCGTGCCGGTGGACCAGTACCCCGACGGCTACTACGTGACCGACGACTTCACCGACAAGGCCGTCGAGATGGTCCGTGAGTGCAAGGCGTCCAACCCGTCCAAGCCGTTCTTCCTCTACTTCGCGCAGGCCGCGGTGCACGCGCCGCTGCAGGCCCGGGCCGAGGACGTCGAGCGCCACAAGGACCGGTACCACGAGGGCTGGGACGCGGTCCGCCAGCGCCGGTACGACGCGCAGCTCCGGCTGGGCGTCGTGCCCGAGCACGCCGAGCTGGCCCCCCGCAACCACGAGCCCGGCGAAGAGGTCCCGGCCTGGGACGACCTCGACGACGACCGCAAGACGCTCTTCGCCCGGTACATGGCGGTGTACGCGGCCATGGTCGAGCGGATCGACACCGGCATCGGCCGGCTGCGCGCCGCGCTCGAGGACCTGGGCGAGTGGGACAACACCCTGTTCGTCTTCACGTCGGACAACGGCGGCTCCCGCGAGGGCGAGGCCGACGGCACGAGCGCCTACTTCCGGTCGCTGCACTTCGGCCGCAAGGGGGTGCCCGAGCCGTTCGAGGAGGACTTCGCCCGGCTCGAGCAGATCGGCGGCCCCACCACCCTGCCGCACTACCCGCGGGGCTGGGCCATGGTGTCCAACACCCCGTTCCGCCTCTACAAGATCAACGCCCACCGCGGCGGCCACTCGGTCCCGTTCGTGGTGAGCTGGCCCGCCGGCGGCGCCGTCGGCGGCGCGCTGCGCGACCAGTTCGTGCACGTCACCGACCTGGTGCCGACCTTCCTGGAGCTCGCCGGGGTCGAGCGCCCGGCCGAGTGGCGCGGCAACCCCGTGCTCCCGCTCGACGGCCAGAGCGTGGCCGCCACCCTCTCCGACCCCTCGGCCCCCGGCCGGACGATGGACCTCATGGTCGAGAACGAGGGCCACCGGGCGTTCCGGCGCGACGGCTGGGAGGCCGTGACCCGCCACGAGGAGCGCACCCCCTACTCGGAGGACCGGTGGGAGCTCTACGACGCGGCGGCCGACCCCACCCAGCTCCACGACCTGGCCGAGTCCGAGCCGCAGCGGCTCGACGAGCTGGTCGCCGCGTGGGAGGAGTCGGCGTGGACCCACCAGGTCTTCCCGCTCGACGAGGGCACCGGCTACCGCTACCTGCTCCGGCCGTCGTGGACCGAGGAGTACGACCAGCCCGTCGTGCTCCACCCCGGGACCCCGACGCTCGACCGCTGGCGGTCGCAGCGGCTCGTCCTCTGGCGCGACGTCGACATCACGGCCCGCGTGACGCTGGCGCCGGGCGACGCCGGCATGCTCGTGGCCCACGGCGACCAGGGCGGCGGCTACGCGCTGTACGTCGACACGACCGGCGAGCTGGTGGCCGCGCACAACGGGTACGGCATCGAGGGCGAGGTGCGCGGCCCGGTGGTGGCCCCCGGCGACCACGAGCTCACGCTGCGCATCACGTGCCCCGGCGACGACGTCTGGACGCTGACGCTCCTGGTCGACGGCGCAGAGGTGGCGACGGGGACCGGGTTCCGCCTGCTCATGGCCATGGCGCCGTTCGAGGGGATCGACGTCGGGATCGACCGCCGCTCACCGGTGTGCTGGAAGGTCTACGAGGCGCACGGCCCGTTCCCGTTCAGCGGCACGATCCACCACGTGGCCTACGAGCCCGGCCAGGCCGCGCCCGACAGCCCGAACCAGTTCCTGGAGATCCTGCGGGACTGGGGCCGGCGGTTCGAGTAGGCCGCGTTCAGCCGGCCGTCGGGCCGCCGGCGGGGGCCCCGCCGGCCTGCTGCTCGAGCAGCGCCTCGATCCGGCCCAGTCGGGCCACCAGGTCCTCGACCAGTCCGTCGTTGGCGCTGTCCGCCGCCGCGTCGTCCTCGGGGCTGTCGTCGGGCAGGCCGAGCTGGCGTGCCGCCCGGGCGACGCGGGCCTGCTCCATGAAGGTCGACGACACCGTCGCGGTGATCACGGCGAGCGACAGCACGCCCAGGCCCATGATCATCACGGCCATGATCCGGCCGCCGGTGGTGATCGGCGTGGCGTCGCCGTAGCCGGTCGTGGTCACGGTGGCGATGGCGCACCAGAAGGCGTCGCCGACCGACGTGATGTTGGCGCCCTTGGCACCGTCCTCCCAGAAGTACATGGCGACGGTCAGGTTGCCCAGCACCACCCCCGCGATCGACAGGAACCAGCCGACGTGGCCCTTGCGGAACACCCAGCGCAGGATGGCCAGGCTGAACAGGAACCGGAGCGGCGGGAAGATGCCGGCCAGGAGCCCGAACGGGTGGCGGCGGACGTAGTCGAGGTGGTGCCGGGACAGCGCCGCGCACACCAGGAAGTGGCCCAGGAACAGGACCAGGAACACGGCGCGGACGGCCCACGCCGCCGTCTGGTCCATGCCGATCGCCACCAGCCGTGACGTCGGGACCAGGAAGAACCACGCCGTCAGCAGGGCGACCAGGTCCATCGGCCCCTGGGTGAGCAGGACGAACCGGTCCAGGCGGGGGTTGTCCGGCTCCGACGACCGGGCCAGGTTGGCGGCGCCGAGCCCCTTGGCCAGGTGGTGGTCGCGGATCATCCGCAAAGTGTCGCACCGGGGCCTGCCCGGGCCGCGGCTTTCCGCCGGGCGGCGAGCCACTACCGACGGGTGGTCTCGACCGCGGTCGTGGCGTCCCGGACCTGGCGCTGCACGACCCGGGTGCGGGGGACCAGCCCGAGCGGCCGCCACGCCTGCCCGACCACCCGCCAGCGCGCCGACCACTGGACGGTCACCGTGCCGAGCCACGACGCGGGTCGGCCCCGCCCGCCGGTGACCGCCGTGAAGACGGACGCACAACGACCGGGCGCGCCGGCCTGGGCGGCGGGCGTGCGCCGGTCGGCCGGGTCGTAGGGCACGCCGGGGCCCTGGCACTCCACGACGTGGCCGCCCGGGTCGCCCGCCACCACGCGGAACCCGACCGGGACCGCCTCGACCTCGGCCGCCACGGACCCGACGCGGAGCACGGCCCGCACGGGCTGCCAGTGCGGCGGGTCGAACCACGTGAAGGCGGGCTCGCCCAGCAGGACCGGCGCCTCGGGCGGCGGCGACCTGGTGGGCACGGGCGGGGGGAGCCGCGTGACCATCGTGCGCACGAGCGCCGAGGAGGTGGTGACGGTCGTGGGCACCGTGCGGAACCTCCCGGTGGCCACCCTGCCGCAGCGTTCCGCCTGGACCGACCGGGTCAGCAGCGCGTCGGCCCCGAGGGCCTGCAGCTGGTCGACGAGCACCCCGGCGGGCGTGGTCCGGCCCACGGTCGACGACCCCACGGCCACCAGCCACTCCAGCGTCCCGTCGGTCACGGCGGCCCAGCTGCACCGCCGCCGCGACGGCGGCACCGGGATCCGGCGCCGGGTCGTGCGGGTGGTGGAGGTGCCCAGGAGGACGGTGGTCACGATGTCGCCGGCCGTCGTCACGGTGGAGCGCGCCCCGCCGCCCGAGGCCGCACCGGCCGGGACGGCCGCACCGGGGGCGCCGAGGGTGGCCACGAGCACGGCGGCGGCCACCAGGCCCGCGGCGGTCCGACGAGTCAGGGTGCGGCGGCGGGTCATGGGCGCACCTCGCCCGGGCACGGGTCGGGGGTGCCCGGCGCCAGCACGTCGAGCTGGGTCTGCTCGAGCTCGGCGACCCGGACGCTGCCCCCGTCGAGGACCACCAGCCCGGTGCCGTGGGCGTGGCCCACCGCGTCGTCGACGACGGTCCCGGTGGACCGCTCCACGCCGATCCCGGGGGAGTGGCCGCACCACGTGAACGACGTGCCGCCGGGGGTCGGGCGCGCCGTGAGCGCCCGGTGCCGGTAGGAGAGCCCGCCGGGCGGCGGCAGGACGGCGCCGTCCTCCTCGGTCCCGCGGCGGACGACCTCCTCGACCATGGCCTCGTCGAGCGGCGACCCCACGACGACCACGCCGGCCCACGCCGTCCGCTCCGCCGACGCCGGGTCCCCGGCACGGTCGGGGCGCGCCGCCAGCGCGGTCAGCGCCAGGTCGTAGCGGAGCAGCGCCGCGTCGACCAGGGCCAGGAGGTCGTCGGGCGCCGGTGCCGGGACCGAGGTGGTCGTGGTGGGGCCGGCCGGCCGGTCCGACGGCAACCGCCCGGCGGCCGCGGCGGAGGTCGGGGTCGTCGGGGCGGCGACCGTCTGGACCGTGGGTGGGTCGGCACTGGGGCCGCAGCCGGCGCACACGGCCAGCAGGGCCAGCAGGGCCAGGGTCGTCGAGAGGGAGCGGCGCACGGGCGGTCCTCGGCTGTTGGGTCGTGAGGGCGTGGACGGGGGAGCGGTCGGGGGAGGCGACCGGCAGTGTCGCGCAGGAAACAGCAGGAAACAACACCACAGGGCAGAGCGAGCCGGATGGCCCATGCCGGCTGGCCTAGGGTCCCGGCCATGAGCACGAGCGACTACGTCCTCACGATCGACCTGGGCACCTCCGGGCCCAAGACGGCGGTCTTCACCCTCGACGGCCGCTACGTCGACGGCGAGTTCGAGCCGGTCGACCTGCACCTCTCGCCGGGCGGCGGTGCCGAGCAGGCACCCGCCGACTGGTGGGCCGGCGTCGTGGCCGGCGCCCGCCGCCTCCGCGAGCGCGGCGCGTTCCCGGACGAGGGGTTCGCCGCCGTGTCGGTCACCTCGCAGTGGTCGGGCACCGTGGCGGTCGACCGTGACGGGGCGCCGCTGTGCAACTCGGTCATCTGGATGGACTCCCGCGGCGCCGACGCGCTCCGCGCCGCCGCCGGCGGCCGTGTGAAGGTCGAGGGCTACGACCCGCGCAAGCTGCGGCGCTGGATCCAGCTCACCGGCGGCGCGCCGTCCATGTCGGGCAAGGACCCGGTGGCGCACATCCTCTGGCTGCGGACCCACCGGCCCGAGCTCAACGACCGCACGTGGAAGTACCTGGAGCCCAAGGACTGGCTGAACCTGCAGCTCACCGGCGAGTGCGTCGCCACCTACGACTCGATCGTGGTGCACTGGGTGACCGACAACCGCAACCCGTCGGCCGTCCACTACGACCCCGAGCTGCTGCGCATCAGCGGGCTGCGCCGCGAGTGGCTCCCCGACCTGGTGCCGGCCACCTCGGTCATCGGCTCGCTCACCGCGTCGGCCGCCGAGGAGCTCGGCCTGGCGCCCGGCGTCCCGGTCGTGGGCGGGACGCCCGACGTGCAGTCGGCGGCGGTGGGGTCGGGCGCGGTCGAGGACCACGAGGGCCACATCTATCTGGGGACGTCGTCGTGGCTCTCGTGCCACGTGCCCTACAAGCGCACCGACCTGTTCCACGGTGTCGCGTCGCTGCCGAGCCCCCTGCCGGGCCGGTACTTCGTGGCCAACGAGCAGGAGACTGCGGGCGCCTGCCTGAACTGGCTGCGCGACCAGGTGCTGTGGCCCCAGGACGCGCTCGGCGGCGGGGCGGCGCCCGACGACGCCTTCGTCCGCATGGACGCGCTGGCGGCCGAGCGGCCGGCCGGGTCGAACGGGGTGGTGTTCACGCCGTGGCTGAACGGCGAACGGACCCCGGTCGAGGACCACACCATCCGGGCGGGGTGGCACCACGTCTCGTTGCGCAACGACCGCGGCGACCTGGTGCGCGCCGTGCTCGAGGGCGTGGCCTACAACAGCCGCTGGCTGCTCGAGGTGGTGGAGAAGTTCACGAAGCAGCGGTTCCCGTGGCTGAACGTCATCGGGGGCGGCGGGAACTCGGCGCTGTGGGCCCAGATCCACGCCGACGTGCTGGACCGGCCGGTCCGCCGGGTCGAGCACCCGATCCGCGCCAACGCCCGCGGCGCCGCACTGCTGGCCGGGATCGCCCTGGGGCGCGTGGGCCTCGACGAGCTGGGCGGCAAGGTCTCGGTCGTGGAGGTCCACGAGCCGGACCGCGCCCACCGCAAGGTCTACGACGACGGGTTCGGGGCGTACACCGCGCTCTACCGGGCCAACAAGAAGGTGCACCGCCAGATCGGCCTGGGCGACGCCCACTGAGCGTCGGGCCCCCGGCCCCGTGCGGTGCGGCGGGTGGCTACCAGCCCTTGAACTCGGGGTCGCGGCGCTCGCGGAACGCGGCCAGGCCCTCGCCGAAGTCGCCCGAGGCGGTCAGCAGGTCCTGCATCATCGCCTCCTCCTCGAACGCGGTGTGCCGGCTCGACTCGAACGACCGGTTCACGAGCCACTTGGTGAGCGCGTAGGCCTTGGTGGGGCCCGCCGCCAGGCGCGCGGCCAGGGCGTCGGTCTCGGCGACCAGCGCGTCGGCCGGCACGACCCGGTTGGCGATGCCCAGCTCGGCGCAGCGCGCGGCGGGCACGTCGTCGGCCAGGAACATGAGCTCCTTCGTGAGCTGGGGGCCTACGACCCGGGGCAGCAGGTAGGCGCCGCCGGCGTCGGGGATGATGCCCCGCTTCACGAAGACCTCGACGAGCTTGGACGACTCGGCCATGACCACCAGGTCGCAGGCCAGCACCAGCTGCGCCCCGCCGCCCGCCGCCGTGCCGTTGACCGACGCGACCACGGGCTTCTCGCAGTCCAGGATGCTGGCCACCAGTCGCTGCCAGCCGCGGCGGATCATGCGGGCGGCGTCGCCCATGGCTCGGTCGGGCCCCCCCTCGGGGCGCTCCGGCCCGGGCTTCTGCGGGCCGGCCAGGTTGGCGCCCGTGCAGAAGTGCCGCTCGCC
>CAIYXG010000525.1 GCA_903930035.1 uncultured Actinomycetes bacterium
CGTCCCCGCGGCGCCGGCCGCCCCTGCCGCCCCTGCGGCCAACGGCTCGGGCGCGGCGCCCCAGGACGCCCCGGGCGAGCCCATCAAGGGGGTCGGCGCACGGATCGTGGCGAACATGGAGGCCAGCCTCTCGGTCCCCACGGCCACCTCGTTCCGGGAGGTCCCGGCCAAGCTGCTCGAGATCAACCGCTCGGTGGTCAACGGCTACCTCACCCGGACCCGTGGCGAGAAGGTCAGCTTCACGCACCTGATCGGCTACGCCGTGGTGCGCGCGGTCGCCGACCACCTGCCCGTCATGAACCACTCGTTCGTCGAGGGCGCCGACGGCGCGCCCCGCGTCGTGCGGAACGCCCACGTCGGCCTGGGCCTGGCGATCGACCAGGAGAAGCGCGACGGCAGCCGGTCGCTCCTGGTGCCGTGCATCAAGGACGCCGACACCCTCGACTTCGCCGCGTTCGCCGCCGCCTACGACGACCTGGTCCGCCGCGCCAAGACCAACAAGCTCACGGTCGACGACTTCTCCGGGGTGACCATCACCCTCACCAACCCGGGCACCATCGGCACCGAGCGGTCGGTCCCGCGGCTCATGCCCGGCCAGGGCGTCATCGTCGGGGTCGGCTCGCTGACCTACCCGACCGGGTTCGCCGGCGCCGACCCCCGGACCATGGCCGAGCTGGGGATCTCCAAGGTGATCACGATCTCCAGCACCTACGACCACCGGATCATCCAGGGCGCCGAGTCCGGACTGTTCCTGAAGAAGGTCAACGAGCTGCTGCTCGGCGAGGAGGGGTTCTACGACGGCATCTTCGCGTCGCTCGGCGTGCCCTACGAGGCCGTCCGGTGGAGCCAGGACGTCAACCCCGTCGACCACGTCGCCTCGGCCATCGAGAAGCAGATGCAGGTCTCCACGCTGATCAACATGCACCGCGTCCGTGGCCACCTGATCGCCGACCTGGACCCGCTCGCGGCCGAGACCCCCGAGCTGCACCCGGAGCTGGACCCGGCCACGTACGGCCTCACCATCTGGGACCTCGACCGCGAGTTCCTCACCGGGTCCGACACCGGCATCTACGCGCTGGTCGGCGGCCAGCGCTCGGCCCGGCTCGACGACCTGCTCGGCGTGCTCCGCGACGCCTACTGCCGCACCGTGGGCATCGAGTACATGCACATCCAGGAGCCCGAGGAGAAGCGCTGGATCCAAGAGCAGGTGGAGGGCGTCAGCACCCGGCTCGACGTGGAGGACCAGCGCCACATCCTGGCGGAGCTCAACGCGGCCGAGGCCTTCGAGAAGTTCCTCGCCACCAAGTACCTGGGCCAGAAGCGGTTCGGGATCGAGGGCGCCGAGTCGCTCATCCCGATCCTCGACGCGCTGCTCGAGCGTGCTGCGGACACCGGTCTGGACTCGGCGGTCATGGGGATGCCCCACCGCGGCCGCCTCAACGTGCTGACCAACGTGGTCGGCAAGTCGCACAGCCAGCTCTTCCGCGAGTTCGAGGACTACGTCGACCCCGACTCCATCCAGGGGTCCGGCGACGTGAAGTACCACCTGGGCGCCACGGGCGAGCACGTCGCCCGCAGCGGCGCGACCATCCCCGTGACGCTGGCCGCCAACCCGTCCCACCTCGAGACGGTCGACCCGGTCGTCGAGGGCATGGTCCGGGCGCGCATGGACCGCATCCCCTACGACCGCGACCGGAAGTTCCCCGTCCTGCCCATCCTGATGCACGGCGACGCCGCCTTCGCCGGCCAGGGCGTCGTGGCCGAGACCCTCAACCTGTCCCTCATCAAGGGCTACCGGGTGGGCGGCACCATCCACGTCATCGTCAACAACCAGCTCGGGTTCACGACCCCGCCCGAGTCGGCGCGCTCCTCCGAGTACTGCACCGATGTCGCCAAGACGGTGCAGGCACCCATCTTCCACGTGAACGGCAACGACCCGGAGGCCTGCGTGCGGGTGGCGCGGCTGGCGTTCGAGTACCGGCAGCGGTTCCACAAGGACGTCGTCATCGACATGGTCTGCTACCGGCGCCACGGCCACAACGAGGGTGACGACCCCAGCTACACGCAGCCGATCATGTACTCGAAGATCGAGCAGATGCGCAGCGTGCGGAAGCTCTACGTCGAGACGCTCGTGCGGCGCGGCGACATCACGATCGACGAGGCCGAGTCGGCCCTCGCCGACTTCTCGGCACGGCTCCAGACCGCGCTCGACGCGACCCGCGCCGACATGCCGGCCGAGGAGGTGGTGGCGGCGCCGCACCCGCCCGAGGCCGGCGTGCTGCCCCACGCCGACACGCACGTGGACCGCGCCGAGCTCGACCAGGTCTACGCCGCCCTCCGCCGCGTGCCCGACGGCTTCACGGTCCACCCCAAGCTGGCCAAGCAGTTCGACACCCGCGACCAGATGTACCAGGGCGGCGACGTCGACTGGGCGCTCGCCGAGGCGCTGGCCTTCGGGTCGCTCCTCGTCGAGGGGACCTCCGTGCGGCTCGCCGGCCAGGACTCCCGGCGCGGCACCTTCTCACAGCGCCACTCGTACCTCTACGACTACCGGACGGGCGACGCGTGCTGCCCGCTGGAGCAGCTGGCCTCGCCGCCCGAGGTGGAGCTCTGGATCTACGACTCGCTGCTGTCGGAGTACGCGGCCCTCGGGTTCGAGTACGGCTACTCGGTGGCCAACCCCTCGGCGCTCGTCCTCTGGGAGGCCCAGTTCGGCGACTTCGTCAACGGCGCCCAGATCGTGATCGACCAGTACCTCGTGGCGGCCGAGGACAAGTGGGGCCAGACCTCCGGCCTCGTCCTGCTGCTCCCCCACGGCTACGAGGGCCAGGGCCCCGAGCACTCGTCGGCCCGCCTGGAGCGGTTCCTCACCCTCTGCGCCGAGGACAACATCCAGGTCTGCCAGCCGACGTCCGCGGCCCAGTACTTCCACCTGCTGCGCCGCCAGGTGCGTCGCTCGGTGCGCAAGCCCCTCGTGATCACCACGCCCAAGTCGGGCCTCCGGGACAAGCGCTGGCGGTCGCCCGTCGCCGCGCTGGTCGACGGCACCTTCGAGGAGGTGCTCGGCGACCCGTCGACCTCGCTCGACGCGGCCAAGGTCCAGCGGGTGGTCCTGGCGTCCGGCAAGGTCGGCCACGAGGCCCTGACCCACCGCGACCAGCTCGGGGCCAGCACGGCCGTCGTGCGTGTCGAGCAGCTCTACCCCTGGCCCTACGAGGCCCTCGAGGCCGAGCTGGCCAAGTACCCGGCCGCCACCGAGGTGGTCTGGCTCCAGGAGGAGCCCGAGAACATGGGTTCATGGAACTCGGTCAAGGGCCGGCTGTACGAGGCCATCGGCGACCGCTACGAGATCCGGCGGGTCAGCCGGGCCGCCGAGGGCAGCCCGGCGACCGGCAGCCACACGATCCACGGGCAGGAGCAGGCCATGATCATCGAGGCGGCCTTCGCCCCGCTCCCGCCCCGCGAGCTCGGCCACTTCCACTGAGCCGGCGCGCCCGGCCGCACGCTGCCGGGCGGACCCTCAGCAGAGGTCCAGGCCGGTCACCTCGGAGAGCTCGGCGAGCGCCGCGTCCGGGTCGGTGACCTTGATGGTGCGCATGCCCATGGCCCTGGCCGGCTTCAGGTTGACGCCCAGGTCGTCGAGGAAGACCGCGTCCGGCGCCGCCACGCCCAGCTGCTCCAGCGCCAGCTCGTAGAAGCGGGGCTCGGGCTTGCGGACCCCGACCACCGACGACTCGACGACCACGTCGAAGCGGGCCAGCAGTCCGGCCAGCCCGTCGTCCGGCGCGGCGTCGCCGGCCTCGGACCAGCTCACGAAGTTGTTGGTCAGCAGACCCGTCGCGTACACCTCGCCGCACCGCTCCACCGCCGCGCGCATCTGCGGACGGACCTGGCCCCGGAGGCACGCCAGGACCGCCCGGCCGTCCACCCGGAGCCCGAGCGCCGCGCCCTCTGCCTCGAACTCCTCGACAAACTCGTCCAACGTCGTCTCGTTGCGCTCGAGCCGGGCCCACGCGTTGGTGTGCGGGTCGGTCGAGTTGATCCGCCGCACCGAGCCCGCCGGCAGTCCGGCCCCGGCCTCGTAGCGCGCGAACTCCTCGAACGGGCTGGTCAGGATCACGCCCCCGAGATCGAACAGCACGGCTCGCAGCACCGCCGCATCGTAGGGCCCGGCCGGGCCGTCCCGGCCCTGGGGCCGCGGTGGGCCACAATGGTCGGGTCATGTCTCACTCACACCTCGTGGTCGACGGCTCCAACCTGGCGACCGAGGGACGTTCGCTCCCCTCGCTCGCCCAGCTCGACGAGGCCGTCGTCGACTTCCTCAAAGAACACCACTTCGACAACGTCATCGTCGTCGTCGACGCCACCTTCGCCCACCGGATCGACCAGTCCGAGCGCGAGGCCTACGAGGCCGCGATCCTGGCCGGCGAGATCCTCACCCCGCCGGCCGGCGCAGTCGGCCGCGGCGACGCCTTCGTGCTCCAGATCGCCGAGCGCGCCGACGCCACGGTGCTGTCCAACGACTCCTTCCAGGAGTTCCACGGCAGCCACCCGTGGCTCTTCGAGGGCGGCCGCCTCTGGGGCGGCAAGCCGGTCCCCGGGCTCGGCTGGGTCTTCGTGGCCCGCAACCCCGTGAAGGGTCCCGCCAGCCGGCGCGCCGTGAAGGAGGCCAAGGACCGGACCGTCCCCGGCCCGGAACGGGCGGCGCGGGGCGGGACGTCGTCGGGCGTGAAGCTGGGCCCGCCGCCGAAGCCCTCCAAGGACACGCCCCCGCCGTCGCCACGGTCGGCGCCGGCCTCGACCTCCTCGCGACGGTCGTCGACGCGCACCAAGGGTGGCGACCCGGTGAACGAGCCGCCGGTCTACATGGCGTTCGCGGTGGCCCACGCGCCCGGCACCTCCGTCGACGCGACCGTCGTCGAGTTCTCGTCGCACGGCGCGTACGTCGAGGCCGACGGCGCGCGCTGCTACGTGCCGCTCAAGTCCATGGGCGACCCGGTGCCGCGCTCCGCGCGCGAGGTGCTGGCGATGGGCGAGGTGCGGACGTTCGTCGTCGAGCGGTTCGACTCGCCGCGACGCAGCATCGACCTCGCGCTGCCGGGCTTCGAGAAAGTCATGGCGAACGCGGCGGCGTCCGTTACGCTCTCCGGAACCGACGTCGAACCCGTTGGTGGACCACAACGCTCGCGACCGCGGGCCGAGGAGGAAGCAGTGGCAGCACCCAAGAAGAAGGCCCCGGCCAAGAAGAAGGCCCCGGCGAAGAAGGCTCCGGCCAAGAAGAAGGCTCCGGCCAAGAAGGC
>CAIYXG010000526.1 GCA_903930035.1 uncultured Actinomycetes bacterium
CCGCAGCGCGTGCGGTAGGGCTCGCCACTGTCCCGGCGGGGCTCTGAGGTCGGCCGGCAGTCGGGCTAGAGGAGGCCGTGCTCCTTGGCCTCGGCCACCAGCTGCTCCTGGAAGTCCGGGTGCGCGACCTCGATCAGCGCCTCGGCCCGCTGCCGCAGCGACCGGCCCTTCAGCTCGGCCACGCCGAACTCCGTGACCACCCGATCGGCCACGTTCTTGTGCGCCGTCACCACGGCCCCGGGGCTCAGGCTCGACACGATCCGGGACACGCTGCCGCCGAGCGCGGTGCTGTGCGTGACGATGAAGCTGCGGCCGCCGGGGGCCAGGGCGGCGCCGCGCACGAAGTCCGCCTGCCCGCCCGTAGAGCTCACGTAGTGGTGGCCGATCGACTCCGAGGCGCACTGGCCCAGCAGGTCCACCTGCATCGTGGCGTTGATGGCGCAGAAGTTGGTGAACTCGGCCACCACCTGCGGGTTGTTGCAGATGTCGACCGGGAGCAGGAAGACCGCCGGGTTGTCGTCGATCCACCCGTAGAGGTCGGCGGAGCCCATGGCGAACGTCGTGGCCACACGGCCCCGCTCCCGCGCCTTGCGACGGCCCGTGACCGCACCGCTCTCCACCAGCGCCATGATCGAGTCGCTCAGCAGCTCGGTGTGGATCCCCAGGTCGGTGTGGTGGTGGAGCATCTCGGCCACCAGTCCCGGCACGGCGCCGATGCCCATCTGCAGGGTGGCACCGTCAGGGACCAGCGCCGCGACGTGCCCGGCGATGGCCCGGTCCTCGTAGGTCACGGTGGGCGGCGCCTTCTCCACCATCGGGGTCGACGCCTCGAACCAGCCGACGGTGTCGCGCAGGTGGAAGTTGTGCAGGCCACGGACCCTGGGCACAGCCGGGTTGACCTCGGCCACCACCGGCACCTCGTGCAGGAGCGCCGCGGCGTAGTCGGCGCTGAGCCCCATCGACACGTAGCCGTGCCGGTCCGGCGGCGACGTGGCGACCACCAGCAGCGGGTGGTGGCACGTGTCGCGCAGGATCTGCGGCACGGCGTGGAAGTCGTTGGGGACCAGCTCGATGTGGCCCTCGGCGAACGGCGCGCGCAGGTGCTCGGAGAGGAAGTACGAGACGTACTGCACCCCGCCGCGGTCGGCACCGTGGAACTCCCGGGGCCGCATGGGGCTCATCTGGTGCACCCGGACGTCCACCAGGTCGTGGCGCCGACGGTCCACCTCGTCCAGGAAGGCCCGGGGCTCGCCGTTGGCGATCGGCACGACCACGTCGGTCCCGGGCACCAGGCGGTCGACCAGCTCCTCGACGGTCGACGGGGTGGGCACGGCAATGGTCACCGGCGCATCTTCCCACGACGACCTGCTGCCCGGCGCGTGGTCATGGCCGGTCCTCGGCGACACGCGCCACCACGGCCGCCAGACCGGCGCAGTCGAGCTCGTTGTGGACCAGCAGCTTGGTCCAGTGGCCCTTCTGGGTGCGGGTGAGCAGGTCGGCGGACCCGTAGCGCGCCAGGCCGCGCCGCACGCTGCGGATCCGCTTGGTCGTCAGGCCGCCGCCGTGGACCGGCGACCGGTGGATGCCGAGCAGCCACTCGTAGCGCTCCAGCCGGTGCCGGCCGCCGCGGTCGTCCTTGGGGAACTCGACCGCCGCGTGGTGCCGTCGCTTCCACGCCTTGGCGTGGGGGATGGCGTTCTCCACGTAGCCGGCCCAGAACTCGGCCAGCCCGGGGTCGTCGGCGAGCAGGTCGGCCATGGCGGCGGCCTCACGGCGGGACCAGGCGAACACGCGCAGGCCGTCGCGCAGGACGTCCTCCCGCAGCCGGCGGAACAGCTCGACCGGGTCGACGACCCGCACCGACCAGGTGATGCTCGGCGAGCGGTACTCCCCCATGGCGACCAGCTGGGGGTCCAGGACGAACTGGGCGGTCGGCCCGCGGCGGCCGAACCGGACCCCGAGCAGGCACGGGACCTCGCCCACCAGCCCCTCGAAGTCCAGGTAGAGCGCCTGCTCGGCGTCGGCGACGGAGACGGGGTGCCGCCGGGGGCGCGGGGCGGGGGTGGGCTCGGGTCGGTTCATGGTGCTGCTCCTCGTGTACGTGCGTCGTGCACGCCCGCAATTTTCCGACCGCCGTGCCCCGGGCAGTGCGGCGACGACCCCTCACCACCCCGGTCAGGAGGGCTAGAGTGCTTGTTCCCGCAAGGGAATGTGGTCCCCACCACACCGACGTACCCACCACTCCGGGGCGGAGAGGCGGCACACCGTGCCCTGGGCCGACCGCACCCGAACCCCTTCGTCGCCCGACGTCGTCGTCGAGCACCTCGGCCCCGTCGCCGTGTGCTCCGCCGTGCGGGACCCGCACGGGACCATCCGCGACTTCCGCTACGAGTACGTGAACGACGCGTTCGCCACGGCGCTCAACGAACGGCCCGAGGACCTGCTCGGCCACCGGCTGCTCGAGCTCTACCCGTCCCACACCGAGCTGGGACTGTTCGACCACTACCGCGACGTGGTGGAGCACCAGACGTCGTGGTCGGCCGACCTGCCCTGGTTCTCGGAGCGGGAGGCGGAAGGCTTCTTCCACGTCGACGTGCGGCCGTTCGCCGACGGCTACGTGGTGGAGGGGACGGTCGTCACCCGGAGCCGGCGGGAGCAGCTGGTCGCCGACGTCCTGCAGAGCAGCGCCGACGCCATCGTGGTGGCCGACCTGGACGGACGCATCACCCTCTGGAGCCGTGCGGCCGAGCGTCTGTACGGGTGGACCGAGGAGGAGGTCCTGGGCGAGCACATCTCGCTGCTGGCGCCCGAGGCGGAGCGGGATCGTCAGTCCCACCTCTGGGCCGCCGCCGTCGGCGGCGAGCCCGTCGGGCCCGCGGACGCCGTCCGGCTGACCAGGGCGGGGCAGCTCGTCGACGTCGAGCTCTGGATGACGCCGCTCCAGGACGAGACGGGCCGCACGCTCGGGGTCATGTCGGTCAACCGCAGCGCCGCCGAGACCGCCGAGCTGCGCAGGAGTGCCGCCCGCGCCCGCCGGCAGCTGCTCGACGTCATGGACGCCGTGCCCGAGTCCATCGTGGTGCTGGCCTCGGTGGTCGACGCCCAGGGCGCGGTCGTGGACTTC
>CAIYXG010000527.1 GCA_903930035.1 uncultured Actinomycetes bacterium
GCCGCTCGACGCCGTGGGCGGGCCGTGGCGGCCGTGGGGGAGGGGCGCCATGGTCCTGCCGCAGACGGCCGGGACCGACGGCATGTGCCTCTTCCGCTACCAGCTCCGGGCCTGAGTCGCACCGGGCGCCCGCCGCGGCCGGCCGGTAGCCTCTGGCCGTCCGCCCGCGACCTGCAGGAGTCACCATGCCGCGCACGTACCAGGCCAAGGTCCTCACCGTCTCCGACAGCGTCGACGCCGGGACCCGCGAGGACGTCAGCGGCGCCGCCGTCGTGGTCCGGCTGGAGTCCGAGGGCTTCGAGGTCATCGAGCACCGGGTCGTGTCCGACGAGCTCGACGAGGTCGTGAACGCCCTGAGCTACATGGCCTACGGCTTCAACGGGCTGATCGTGACCACCGGGGGCACGGGGTTCGGACCCCGTGACCTCACCCCCGAGGCCACCCGCCGGATCCTGGACCGCACCGCCCCGGGCCTGGGCGAGGCGATGCGGGGCTGCAGCCCGCTCGGCCGGCTCTCCCGGGCGATCGCCGGGACCCGGGGCTCGGCGCTCATCCTCAACACCGCCGGCTCGCCCAAGGGGGCGGTGGAGATGCTCGACGCCGTGCTCGACGTGGTCCCGCACGCGCTCGACCTCATGGCCGGCGGCGGGACCGACCACCCGGCCTGACGACCCCCTGTGCCGCCATGGGCGGCCGGTGCGGGTGATTCGGCCACCTCCGGAGGCCGGAAGTAGCCTTTCCCTCCTTGTCCGTCAACTACCTCGCTGCCAACGACGCAGCCGACCCCGCCGAACGGGAGTGCATGGTCCGGGCCCTCGCCGCAGCGGCCAGGGTGCGGTGCGTCACGTCGCCCAACCCGTGGGTCGGGGCCGTCGTGCGCACCCCGGACGGGCAGATGTTCGAGGGGGCGACCCGTGAGCCTGGCCAGGCGCACGCCGAGGTCGTGGCGCTCGAGGCGGCGGGGGACGCCGCCCGGGGGGCCACCCTGGTCGTGACCCTGGAGCCGTGCTCCCACCAGGGCCGCACCGGGCCCTGTACGCAGGCGATCGTCGACGCCGGGATCACCCGCGTGGTGGTCGGGATGGAGGACCCGGACCCGCTGGTCCGGGGCCAGGGCGTCGCCCGGCTGCGCGAGGCGGGCATCGACGTGCTCGTCGGGGTCCTTGCGGACCGGGTGGCGGCGCAGCTCGCGCCCTACGTCAAGCACCGCACCACGGGCCGGCCGTGGGTCGTGCTCAAGCTGGCCAGCACGCTCGACGGCGGGACGGCGGCCCCCAACGGCACGAGCCAGTGGATCACGTCGCCGCCGGCCCGGGCCGACGGGCACCGCCTCCGTGCCGAGTCCGACGCGATCCTGGTGGGGGCCGGGACGGTCCGTCGCGACGACCCGTCGCTGACGGTGCGGGACTACCGGCCGCCCGTGGTGCCGTCCTCGGGGTCGGTCGACCCCCGCCGCGTGGTGCTGGGCGCCGTGCCGCCGGACGCCAAGGTCCGCCCGTGCACCGAGGCCAAGGGCGACCTGGGCACCCTGCTCGACGACCTGGGCGGCGAGGGCGTCGTCCAGCTCCTGGTCGAGGGCGGCGCCGCCGTGGCCGGCGACTTCCACCGTGCGGGATTGGTCGACCGGTACGTCATCTACGTGGCCCCGGCGCTGTTCGGCGGCGACGACGCCAACGGGATCTTCGACGGCAACGGTGCGTTCGACATCGCCGACCTGTGGCGCGGCCGGTTCGTGTCGGTGGAGCGAGTCGGCGACGACCTCCGGGTGGAGCTGGCGCCGCTCGACGGGCCGTCGGAGGACTGAGATGTTCACGGGCATCGTGGAGGAGCTCGGGTCGGTGGTGTCGCTCGACGGGCCGCGTCTGCGGCTGTCGGCCCGGCGCGTGCTCGAGGACGTGCAGATGGGCGCCTCGATCGCCGTCAACGGCTGCTGCCTCACGGTGGTGGCCTGGGGCGACGACTGGTGGGAGGCCGACGTCAGCGACGAGACGTTCCGCCGGACGTCGCTCGGGGCACTGGCCGACGGCGACCCGGTGAACCTGGAGCGTCCGGTGCGTCTGGAGGACCGGCTGGGCGGCCACCTGGTCCAGGGGCACGTCGACGCCGTCGGCACGGTGGCCGCCGAGGTCCCCGACCTGCGGGTGACCATGCCCGCCGGCCTGGCGCGCTACGTCGTGGAGAAGGGCTCGATCACGGTGGACGGCGTGTCGCTGACGGTGGTCGACGCCCTCGACGACGGGTTCACCGTGGCGGTGATCCCCCATACTGCCGAGGTGACGACCCTGGGCCGTCGGGCCGTGGGCGACCCCGTGAACCTCGAGGTCGACGTCATGGCGAAGTACGCAGAGAAGCTGCTGGCCGGGTTCGTCCCCGCCGGCGGCAGCCCCACCCCCGAGGGCGACGAAGGAGCAGCGAAGTGACCAGGGAACCGCTCGACCAGCAGGGGGCCGAGGACTCGATCTTCGCCCCCATCGAGGACGCCATCGCCGCGGTGGCCCGTGGCGAGATCATCGTGGTGGTCGACGACGAGGACCGCGAGAACGAGGGCGACCTGATCATGGCCGCGGAGGCGGCGACGCCCGAGACCATCACGTTCTTCGTGCGCCACACGTCCGGGGTGATCTGCGCGCCGCTCGACGGGGACCGGCTCGACGCCCTCGAGATCCCGCTCATGGTCCGGGAGAACACCGAGTCGCACCGGACGGCCTTCACCTACTCGGTGGACTACGTGCACGGGACCTCGACGGGCATCTCGGCGTCCGACCGTGCCGCCACGATCCAGGCGCTGATCGACCCGCGGACCCAGCCGGGCGACCTCGCCCGTCCTGGCCACATCTTCCCGCTCCGCTACACCGAGGGCGGGGTGCTCAAGCGTGCCGGCCACACCGAGGCGGCGGTCGACCTCTCCCGGCTGGCGGGGATGGCGCCGGCGGGCGTGCTCTGCGAGATCGTGAACGACGACGGCACCATGGCCCGGGTGCCCGACCTGGTGGAGTTCTGCAAGGAGCACGGGCTCCTGATGGTCACGATCGCTCAGCTGATCAAGTACCGCCGCCAGACCGAGAAGCTGGTCCGTCGGGTCTCCGAGGCCCGCATCCCCACGCCGTGGGGCGACTTCACCTGCTACGTCTACGAGTCCCTCCTGGACGGCGAGCAGCACGTGGCCTTCGCCCGGGGGGCCGTCCAGGGCGAGAAGGACGTGCTCGTCCGGGTGCACTCCGAGTGCCTGACCGGCGACATCTTCCACTCCCTGCGGTGCGACTGCGGCGTGCAGCTCCACTCGGCCATGGAGACCATGGCGGCCGAGGGCCTCGGGGTGCTCGTGTACCTCCGTGGCCACGAGGGCCGCGGCGTCGGGCTGGGCCACAAGATCCGGGCCTACGAGCTGCAGGAGCGGGGCCGCGACACGGTGGACGCGAA
>CAIYXG010000528.1 GCA_903930035.1 uncultured Actinomycetes bacterium
AGGGAGTACGCCACCGCGGCGCGCGCGGCGAGCGACCGGTCGTCCGCCAGCTCGGCAAGCTGCAGGGCCTCGGCCAGGTGCCGGCGGGCCTCCTCGACGTTGCCGAGCCCGTGCGTGGCGGCCGCCAGGTCGCACAGCCGCTCCCCGCGCACCGCGTACGAGCTGGACGGGTCGAACTCGGCGGCCAGGGCCAGGAGCTGCTGCGCAGTGGCGTAGTCGCCGAGGGCCAGGGCCATCCGTCCCCCCTGGTCGGCCATCCCGACCAGCTCCTCGAGCGGCGGGAGGGTGCCGGCCGCACGGGCGTGGTCGACGGCGTCGATCAGCCGGTCCGGGCCGGCCGCGAAGTAGTGGCGGGCCGCCGCCGCGTGGATCTCGGCCACGCGTTCGATGGGCAGGTCGGCGACCGCCCGGGCCCGGACGGCGTGGTCGACCGTGCCGTCCTCGTGCAGGACGCCGACCGACCGGGCTGCCTCGACGGCCGCCTCGGCGTCGGCCAGGTGGACGCCGGCGAACCGGGCGATCCCGCCCGCCGAGGTGTCGCCCGCCACCAGCCCGACGGCCACCAGGACCTGCCAGTCGTGCGGGTCGTCGGTGCGGGGCGTGCGTGGCATGGCCGGCACGCTACCGGCGGTACCCCCGGGAGGTCACGGCCGCGGGCCGTGGGGCTGGGCGACCAGCGCGAGCAGTGCCTGCAGCTCGTCCTCGGTCCCGATCGTGATCAGCACCTGGCCGGCCTCGATCACGCTGTCGGGCGAGGGGTTGGTGACGAACTGGCCGTCGACCGTGCGCAGGGCCAGGACGAGCGAGCCCGTCTGGTCCCGGATCTGGGCGTTGCGCAGGGTGGCGCCCACGAGCCGCGAGCCGGGACCGACCTCGATCTCCTCCAGCCGGAACTCCAGGTTCCGCTCGTGCATGACGACGTCGAGGAACTCCGCGACGTGCGGCCGGAGGACGAACGCTGCCATGCGGGCGCCGCCGATGTTCTGCGGGTTGACGACGCGGTCGGCGCCGGCGCGCACCAGCTTGGACTCGCTGTCGCGGGTCCGGGCACGGCTCACGATGAAGAGCCCGGGGTTGAGGGTGCGGGCGGTCAGCGTGATGAACGAGTTGTCCGCGTCCCCGTCGACCGCCGCGACCAGCGACGCGGCCCGGGCGATCCCGGCCGCCTCCAGCACGTCGTCGTCGGTCGCGTTCCCCATGACGGCCGGGTGCGGACTGGTGGCCAGACGCTCCTCGTCGTGGTCGACGACGACGATCTCCCGCCCGGCGGCGGCCACCTCTGCCGCGATCGACCGGCCCACCCGGCCCCACCCGCAGATGATCACGTGGTTGCTCGTGGTGCTGATGGTCCGCTCCATGCGGCGCCTCCCCAGTAGGTCCTGCAGTCGTCCTTCGAGCAGCGTCTCGATGAGCACGCTGAACGCGTAGAGCGCGATGCCGACCCCGGCCAGGATCAGCGCGATCGTGAACACCTTGGCGGCCGGGCTGAACGGCCGGACCTCCCGGAACCCGACCGTCGACACGGTCGTGATGGTCTGGTACACCGCGTCGAGCGGGCCGAACCCCAGGGCCAGGTAGCCCACGGTGCCGACCACGACCACCGCGAGCAGCATGCCCAGTGCGGCGCCGAGTCGCTTCCAGTGGCTCACGTGCCGACCCTAGGCGGCAGTGTCGGGGGAACCGGCAACTACGAGCGGTCCGGGCCCACGAGGTAGTCCTCGAGGAGCCCGAACTTGAAGCCCTGGGCCAGTGCGGCGAGCGCCACGGCCTGGATGTCCTCGAACGCCTGGGGCCGGTAGTGCATCAGGATGATGTCGCCCGGCTTCAGCTGGCCGTCCTGGAGGGCCAGCACCCCGTTGTTGAGCGTGCCCTTCCACAGCACCACCGCCCGGAACCCGCACCCGGCCGCGGCCTGCCGGACCGTCGGGGTGACCGCGCCGTACGGCGGCCGGAACAGGGTCTGCTCCTGGCCGAACAGCTCCTCGAACGGCTGACGGGTGCTGCAGACCTCGAGGGCCGTCCGGTTGGGGTTGGTCTTCCGGAGGTCCGGGTGGTTGGTCGTGTGGCCCTGGATGGTGCCGCCGAGCTCCTGGGTGCGCCGCCAGTAGTCCACGTCCTCGCGCGCGTACGGCTGCGTGAGGAACGAGGTGAAGGGGATCCCGAGCTCGTCCAGCTTCTCGGCCACGCCGGGGAGCCGCCAGATGCCGTCGTCGATGGTCAGGAAGATGACGCGGTCGGTGGTGGGGACGCGGCTCACGACCGGTGCCAGACCGGGCTCGGTCGGCAGCACGACCGGTGCGGCCGGCCGCGGGGCCGTCAGGTCGGTGCGCCGGGACCGGGGGGCCGTCGTGGTCGTGGTCGAGGACGGCGCCCGGGTCGTGCTGGGCTGCGCCTGACCACCGGTCTCAGGGGTCCCGGCTGTCGTGGTCGTGGTCACGGCCCACTCCGGCTGGTCGGCCCCACCGGCGCAGCTGCTCACCCCGACCGCGACGGTGGCCAGGAGCGCCACGGCCGTGGCGCAGCGGCGGGTCGTCGAGCGGGGCGCAGGCACGGCCGCACGCTAGGGGAGGGGCGTCGGCGAAGGTAGTCGGGGCCGGTCCGGCCCGGTCAGGCCCAGTAGTCGACGCCGGCCAGCTCGGCGTAGCGGGCCCGCCGCTCGTCCTCCGGCAGGAAGTAGACGCCGAGGAGCTCCTCGTCGGTGTGGCGCGCCCGCATCCCGGCGAGCACGTCCGCGTCGCCCACCAGCCGCCGGAACGCCGGGGCCGGGTCGGCGACCGACTCGGCGATGGCGTCGGCGACGGTCTCGGCCGGGACCCCGCTGGTCGTGAGGTTGTGCATGAGCACGGTGAGCAGCAGGTCGCGGGCCCGGGGGTACGCCGTGTCCTCGGGCGGGGTCTCGGACTTGCCCCAGATCGGGGTCAGGATGGTGCCCGCCTCGATCAGCACGACCCGGACGCCATACTCCGCGACCTCGGACTGGAGCGACTCGCTGAGGGACTCGACGGCCCGCTTGGTGGAGGCGTAGGGCGCCATGAGCGGGGGCGAGAGCAGGGCCGACGAGGACGACATGTTGACCACGTGGCCGCGCCCGGCGGCCCGCATGCCGGGCAGGACCTGCTGGGTGCAGCGGACGGTGCCCAGCACGTTGGTGTC
>CAIYXG010000529.1 GCA_903930035.1 uncultured Actinomycetes bacterium
CGCCCTGGTGCCCCTGACGCTGGCCGGCCTGCTGCTGCTGCTCTACTCCTACTTCCACCCCGGTGTGCTGGCGGCCCGGCGCTCGGCGGCCCGGGCGGCCGAGAGGTCGGGCGCCGCCGGAGTCGGGGAATCGGGCGCGTCGGGTGCGTCGGGGTCGGCGGGGGTGGCGGAACCCGATCCGGAGGCCCCGGCCGAGGTGGTCGATCTCGAGGCTCGGCGGCGGGCCGCGGGCGGCTCCTGAGACCACCGGGAAACCCGGTGCCCCGCTTGGCGGGCGGGTCGCGGGCGCGCCTATGGTGCACCCGTCATGCGGAGGGCGGATCGACGCCTCACGCGAAGCGGTGGCGGCGGGCGAGGATCGACGACGGTGAGCGGCGGGCGCGAGCGACGGGCACGGAGGCGGGTCACCCCGCTCGTGGTGTCGTCCCCTGGTGACGACGCCGTCTCCCACGGAGTCGCGCTGGTGGCGGCCCCGGTGGCGTTCGCCCTGCTCGGCGTCTGGATCGACCGTCTCGTCGGGACCGGATGGGTCCTGACGGCCGCGCTCGCCGCCCTCGGGGTGGCCGGTTCGGTGGCGTCGCTCTACTACCGCTACGAGGCTCGCATCGCCCGGCTCGACGAGGGCAAGCCCTGGAACCGGAGGGCGTCGTGACCGACACCGCCGGGGCCGGCGCGCCCACCATCGACCGCATCGAGGCGACCATCGCCGTCGACCTGGCGAAGAAGGCCCTGCTGGCCGCCCCCGTGGTGGCGCTGGTGCTCGGCCTCTGGCGCGGTCCCGACGCCGCCCTGGCGGTCGTGCTGGCCGTCGCCGTGGTGGTGGCCAACCTGTTCGCCGCCGCCGAGATCCTCGGGTTCACCGCCCGGCACGCCCCGCACCTGCTGACCGGGGTGGCGCTCATGAGCTTCCTCGGGCGTCTGATCGCCATCACCGCCATCGGCGTGGGCGTGAAGGCGCTGGGGATCACCGACTGGCCGGTCTTCTGCCTGGTCCTGCTCGGTGGGTACTTCGTGCTCCTGATCTGGGAGTTGCGCTCCGTCAGCATGTCGCTCGCATACCCCGGCCTCAAGCCGAAGCCGGGCGAGTCCTAGGAGACGTCCACGTTGGTCCTGGCCGAACTGCTGCCCAACATCAACGAACTCTTCGAGTGGAAGGCGTTCACGGGCGGGCACACCCTGCTCGAGTTCAACAAGACGGCCCTGATGGCCTTCGTGTCGACCGCCATCTGCATCACCCTGTTCTGGGTCGGCGGCACCCGGCGCCGCCTCGTCCCGACCGGCATCCAGAACGTCGCCGAGGCGGGCTACGAGGCCATCGAGGAGAACATCTCGGTGGCGGCCATGGGAGAGATGGGCCGGAACTGGACGCCGTTCTTCGCCACGGTGTTCTTCTGGATCTTCTTCATCAACATCTGGTCCATCGTCCCGTTCGTCCAGTTCCCGGCGACGTCGCGGCTGGCGATCCCGGTGTTCCTGGCCATCGTCAGCTGGCTCGTGTTCATCGTCACCGGTGTGGTCAAGCAGGGCCCGAAGTACTTCTTCTCGAACATCAACCCTCCCGGGGTTCCGTTCGCGCTGAAGTTCCTCGTCATCCCG
>CAIYXG010000530.1 GCA_903930035.1 uncultured Actinomycetes bacterium
CCGCGCTCGACGCGCTCGACGCCCTCGACGGCTGAGCGCGGCCGCCCAGTCCACCTGCACGAAGAGAAAGAGGAACCGACATGCCACGACTGATCCGAGGAGTTGCCCGCACTGCCGTCGTCGCGGGCACCGCGACCGCCGTGTCGGGCCGGGTGGCCCGCCGGCAGGCCGAGAAGTTCGCCGACCGCGACGCGCAGATCGCCGCGGACCGTCAGGCGGCCTACGACCAGGCCACGGCCCCGGCTGCCGCCGCGCCGGCTGCTGCCCCCGAGGTGGACCTGATGGACCAGCTCCAGAAGCTGGGCGACCTGAAGGCCCAGGGAATCCTCACCGAGGAGGAGTTCGCGGCCCAGAAGGCCAAGCTCCTCGGCAGCTGAGACGCACACCGCGCCGTACAGTCGGCGCGTGCGTCTGAACCATCCTGAGCCGTTCGGGGCCCGCTGGCGGGCCAAGTGGGTCTGGGCGGGCCACCCGGCCATCACCACCCAGACCGCCACGCGGCCCGTGCTGTCGGACACGGCCGACCGCGTCGTGCTGCTGCGCCGCTCGCTGCACCTGGACTCGGTGCCGGCGTCGGTGCCGTGCCGGCTCTGGTCCGACGGCCGCTACCTGCTGCGGGTCAACGGGGCCGAGGTCGCCCGTGGCCCGGTGCGCTCGGACCCCCGTCGCGCCCACTACGACACCGTCGACCTGGCGCCGCACCTCCGGCCGGGCGAGAACGTGCTGGCCGTCACGGCGCGCCACTTCGGCGTGGCGACCTCGTGGTGGATGCCCGTCCCGCCCAGCTACACGATGGGCGCCGGCTCGGTGGTGCTCGAGGCCAAGGTCGGGGACGACTGGGTCGTGACCGACCGCTCGTGGGCGGCCGCCCCCGGCGCCGCCTGGACCCCCGTGCCGGTCCCCGGCGACGTGGCGTGCCTGCCGCTCGAGTCGTTCGACTCGCGGGACTACCCGCACGGCTGGGACCAGCCCGGGTTCGACGACTCGGCGTGGGCCCGCGCCACCGAGATCACCCCGGTGCACACCGGCTCCCACGGCGACGGCCGACCGCCCAGCGAGCCGTTCGGCATGCTGCGGCCGCCGGTGCGGGCCGGGTTCGCGGGCGGCGCCGTGCACGAGGCCGCACTGGTCGGGTCCGCCCCGCTGGCCGGCGCCGAGCGGGTGGCCGACCCGGTCCAGCAGGTGTTCGACGACGAGCGGGCCCTGGGCGGCCCGGCCCCGGCCGGCGCCGCCGTCCAGCACTCCTCGTTCGACCTGGGCCACATCGCTGCGGGGACCGTCCGCCTGCAGGTCGACGCGCCGGCCGGCACGGTGTTCGACGTGGCGGCGGCCGAGCACGTCGGTGCCGACGGCCGGCTGGTCAGCCTGGGCCAGCACTCGGGGCTGCGGTTCGTGGCTGCGGGCGGTCCCGAGGAGTTCGAGTCGTTCGACGTGATCGGCACCCGGCACCTGCACGTGTCGGTGCGCACGCCCGACGGTGCACCGGTCGCGGTGCCGCAGCTCTCGGTGGCCGACCGCCACCGGCCCCGGCCGGCGGGGGCGTCGTTCGAGTGCTCGGACCCGCTCCTGAACCAGGTCTACGAGGTCGGCCTGCGCACCGTCGACCTGTGCGCGCTCGACGCCTACGTGGACTGCCCGACCCGTGAGCAGCGGGCCTGGACGGGGGACTCGGTCGTGCACCAGATGGTGGACCTGGTCGCCAACCCCGACTGGTCCATGGCCCGGTGGCACCCGCAGCTCGCGGCCCAGCCCCGCCCGGACGGCATGCTCCACATGGCGGCGGCGTCGGACTTCCAGGCCGACGACCGCACGTTCGTGCCGGACTGGTCGCTGCACTGGGTGCGGTCGGTGCACAACCTCATGCGGTACACCGGCGACGCCGGGCTGGTGGCCGAGCTGCTGCCCGTCGCCGAGCGGACGGTCCGATGGTTCGAGCAGTACCAGGAGGCTGATGCGCTCCTGCACTTCGTGTCGGGCTGGGCCCTGCTCGACTGGTCGAGCGTCTACTCCTACGACTGCTCGTCGGTGCTCAACGCGCTGTGGGCCCGGGCCCTCGAGGAC
>CAIYXG010000531.1 GCA_903930035.1 uncultured Actinomycetes bacterium
CCAGCCCGACCTCATCTACCGGACCGAGGACGCCAAGTTCCACGCCGTGGTCGACGACCTCGTGGAGCGCCACGAGCGGGGCCAGCCCGTCCTGGTGGGCACGGTGTCGGTCGAGAAGTCCGAGAAGCTGTCGCGGTTCCTGGAGAAGCGGGGCGTCCCGCACCAGGTCCTGAATGCCAAGCAGCACACCCGTGAGGCCGAGATCGTCACCCAGGCCGGCCGCATCGGGGCCGTCACCGTGGCGACCAACATGGCCGGCCGCGGCGTCGACATCCTCCTGGGCGGCAACCCCGAGGGGCTGGCCCAGCGCGACGTGCGCGCCGAGGGTCTCGACCCCGACTCGGAGGAGGGTGCCCTGCGCCTGGCGGAGGTCCTGGGGGAGTACGAGGACCGGTGCAAGGAGGAGGGCACGCAGGTCCGCGAGCTCGGCGGTCTCTACGTGCTCGGCACCGAGCGCCACGAGAGCCGCCGGATCGACAACCAGCTGCGCGGCCGCTCCGGACGTCAGGGCGACCCGGGCGAGAGCCGGTTCTACCTGTCCCTCGAGGACGACCTCATGCGGTTCTTCGCCACCGGTGCGATCGAGTGGGTCATGGGCAAGGGCTGGGACGACGACGTCCCGATCGAGGCCAAGATGGTCACGCGGGCCATCGAGAAGGCCCAGAACACCGTCGAGTCGCGCAACGGCGAGATCCGCCAGAACGTCCTCAAGTACGACGAGGTCATGAACGAGCAGCGCAAGGTGATCTACGCCCGGCGCGACCAGGTCCTGGAGGGCGCCGACCTCAAGGACGCCACGCTGCAGGCGCTCGCCGAGGCGGTGGACTCGCTGCTCGAGACGCACTGCGGCGAGGACTTCACCGAGGAGTGGGACCTCGACGCGCTCGTGGCCGACACGGCCACCTACTGGCCGACGTCGCTCACGGCCCAGGACCTGGCCGGCGCCGCGACGAGCGACCAGCTGTACGACCTGCTCATGGGCGACGTGACCGCCCACTACGCGCAGCGCGAGCAGGACCTGGGCGAGGACGTCATGCGCGACGTCGAGCGCCAGGTGATGCTGCAGGTCATCGACTCCCGCTGGCGCGAGCACCTCAAGGAGATGGACTACCTGCAGGAGGGCATCAACCTGCGGGCGCTCGGCCAGAAGGACCCCCTCACCGAGTGGCAGCGGGAGGGGTTCGAGATGTTCGGGCAGCTCATGTCCACCATCGACCGCGAGTACGTCCAGTACGTCATGCACGTCCAGACGGTCGAGGAGCAGTCGTCGGCCCCGACCTCGGGCCTGTCGTACTCGGCGCCCGAGGACCCTTCGGAGTCGGCCGGGTTCGGCAGCGTGCCGGTCGCGCACTCCGACGGCGAGGTGCCGGCGACCGAGGCCGAGCCGGCCCCCCAGCAGCCTGTGGTCAAGAGCGAGATGGACAAGACGCCGCGGAACGCGCCCTGCCCGTGCGGCAGCGGCAAGAAGTTCAAGCAGTGCCACGGCGCGGCGTGAGCTGAGGGACCTGTGCAGGACTTCTCGCCCCGTACCGCCGCGCTGCGCGTCCGCCTCGACGAGGCGGCCGAGTACCTGCGCGTCGCCGAGCTCCGTGCCCGCCGTCCCCAGCTGGAGGCCGAGCTCGGGCGCCCCGACCTGTGGGACGACGCGGCCTCGGCCCAGG
>CAIYXG010000532.1 GCA_903930035.1 uncultured Actinomycetes bacterium
AACCAGTACGCGCAGATGCTCGGCCACGTCTTCACGGCCGAGATGAAGCCGATGGAGGTCGAGATCCTCGTGGCCGAGGTGGGTGCCGACCCGTCCGGCGACCAGCTCTTCCACATCCTCTACGACGGCACCCTGGTCGACGAGGCCGGCTGGTGCGTGCTGGGCGGCGAGGCCGAGGCCATCGGCGAGCGCATGGGTGCCGCCTGGGTCGAGGGCGGCACGCTGGGCGAGGCGCTCCGCGCCGCGGTGGGGGCGCTGGCCGGGCCGGACCGGACGCTCGCCGCCGCCGAGCTCGAGGTGGCGGTCCTCGACCGGTCGGCCGGACGCCGCTCCTTCCGCCGCGTCGACGACGACGAAGTCACCTCGCTGCTGGGCTGACCGGGTTAGGTTGCGCCGATGGACCGGCGGATCTACGGGCTCGAGACCGAGTACGGGGTCACCTGCACCCTCCGGGGCCAGCGCCGGCTGAGCCCCGACGAGGTCGCCCGCTACCTCTTCCGGCGGGTCGTCTCGTGGGGCCGGTCCTCCAACGTCTTCCTGGCGAACGGGGCCCGGCTCTACCTCGACGTGGGGTCCCACCCCGAGTACGCCACCCCCGAGTGCGACTCGGTCACGGAGCTCGTGGCCCACGACAAGGCGGGCGAGTGGATCCTGAGCGGCCTGGTGGAGTCGGCCGAGCAGCGACTGGCCGAGGAGGGCATCCGCGGCGACGTCTACCTGTTCCGCAACAACACCGACTCGGCCGGCAACAGCTACGGCTGCCACGAGAACTACCTCACGAGCCGCGAGGACGACCTGGAGCACTACACCTCCGTGCTCGTCCCGTTCCTGGTCAGCCGCCAGATCTACGCCGGTGCCGGGAAGGTCATCCAGAACGCCCGTGGCCCGCTGTTCTCGATGTCGCAGCGGGCCGAGCACATCTGGGAGAGCGTGTCGTCGGCCACCACCCGCTCGCGGCCCATCATCAACACGCGTGACGAGCCGCACGCGGACTCCGAGAAGTACCGCCGGCTGCACGTCATCGCCGGCGACTCCAACATGAGCGAGTACACGACCTTCCTCAAGGTCGGGGCGTGCTCGCTGATGCTGCGCATGCTCGAGGACCACCGGGTGGTGCTCCGCGACATGACGCTCGAGCACCCCACGCGGGCCATCCGGGAGATCAGCCACGACCTGACGTGCCGCCACCGGGTCCGGCTGGCCAACGGCCGGGAGGTCTCGGCCCTCGACATCCAGTCCGAGTACCTCCAGCGGGCACTGCGGTTCGCCGAGACGAACGAGCTCAGCCCCGAGGAGAAGCAGGCCCTCGACATGTGGGAGTACGTGATGTCGACCCTGGAGGTCGACCCGTTCCGGCTCGACCGCGAGGTCGACTGGGTCATCAAGCACAACCTGGTGGAGGCCTACCGGGCCAAGCACGGGCTCGACCTGTCGGACCCCCGCGTCGCCCAGCTGGACCTGCAGTACCACGACATCCGCCAGGACCGCTCGGTCTTCTACAAGCTCCAGCAGCGCGGACTGGTCGACCGGATCGTGGTCGACGACGCCGTGCGCGAGGCCACGGAGACGCCGCCCCAGACCACCCGGGCCCGGCTGCGGGGCGAGTTCGTGAAGCGGGCCAAGGAGCGCAAGCGCGACTACACGGTGGACTGGGTCCACCTGAAGCTCAACGACCAGGCGCAGCGCACCGTGCTCTGCAAGGACCCGTTCGCCTTCCAGGACGAGCGTGTCGACCGGCTGATCGAGTCGCTGTAGCAGCCGGGCCGTGCCGAACTTCCGCACTGCCACGGTGGCCGGCCTGCTGTCGGAGCGGCCGGGGATCCAGCGCCTCGAGGTCACCATGTCCGACGGCTCGACGGCCCGGGCCTACGCGCTGACCGGGGTGACCGGGGGCTGCGGGGCCGGCGACCGGGTGGTGGTCAACACCACGGCGGTCGACCTGGGTCTTGGGACCGGCGGCTGGCACGTCGTTCACTGGAACCTGGACCGCGACGAGCTCGCACAGCCGGGCCCGGACCACGTCATGAAGCTCAGGTACACGTCGCTGCAGCTCGACGCCGGCACGTCGGAGCTCCTGCACCCGGAGTGCGACCGCCCCCTGGGCGGCGTGCCGGTAGTGGTCGGGTCGGTGCACAGCCAGCTGGCCCCCGTCGCCGCCGCGTTCGCCGAGGCGGCGCCGGGCCGCCGGCTGGTGCACGTCATGACCGACGGCGCGGCGCTCCCGCTCGCCCTCTCGGACCTGTCCGCGCAGCTGGCCGGACAGGGGCTGGTGGCCGGCACCGTGACGGCGGGCCACGCCTTCGGCGGGGACCTCGAGGCCGTGAACGTCCACTCGGCCCTGGGGCTGGCCGTCCACGCCCTCGGGGCCGACGCCGTGATGGTCGTCATGGGGCCCGGCGTGGTCGGGACGGGCACGGCGCTGGGCACCACGGCGGTCGAGGTGGCACCGGCCCTCGACGCGGCTGACGCCCTCGGCGGGCGGCCGGTCCTGTGCGTCCGCGCCTCCGACGGCGACGCCCGGGAGCGGCACCGGGGGGTGTCGCACCACACGGTGACCGCCGCCCGGCTGGCCCGGAGCACCCCGTACGTCGTGGACGTGCCCGTGGGGGTTGCCGACCTGCCGGGCGTGCAGCCGCTCCCGGTCCCGGACCTGCCCGACGCCGCAGGGCTCCTGGCCCGCCACGGCCTGGAACGCACGACGACGATGGGCCGGACGGTCGAGCAGGACCCGCTCTTCTTCGCGGCGGCGGCCGCCGCGGGGG
>CAIYXG010000533.1 GCA_903930035.1 uncultured Actinomycetes bacterium
CCGTGCCGTTCACGGTCACCACCACGACCGAGGCCCCGACCACCACCACGGAGGCCCCGACCACCACGGCCCCGGACCCGACCGTGCTGCCGCAGACGACGCTCCGGGAGGCGCCCACCACGACGGCACCCGACGCCTCGGTGCCCGACGCCTCGGTGCTCGGCGAGACCACCATCCGTGAGACGCCGCAGCCGGTGCTGACCATCGCCTCGGGCCCCCCGGCGGCGCAGGTCCTCGGCATCTCGGCCACGCGGGGCAGCCTGGCCCGGACCGGCTCGACGGTCCTGCCGGTCGCCCTGGCCGGCCTGACCATGCTCCTGCTGGGCTCGCTCCTGGTGCGGGCAGGGCGCAGGGACTGACCCGGTCCCGCATGCACTGGTCCTGACGGCGGCTCACCGTCAGCACCTCGAACCGCCCGGGGCGACCCCCCGGGCGGTTCCGCGTCCGGGCGGGCGTCCCCGGGGCAGCGCTCCCCGCCGGGGACCGGGGCCGCTCAGGTGCCCGGCGGGTCGGCCACGTAGCCGGGCCGGATCCCCAGCTCGGCCAGGTTCGACCGTGACGGGTGCACCCTGCCGGCCGGACCCTTCGAGCACTCGTCGAGCAGGTTCCGCGTGGCCTGCTGCACCGCGGCCTCGGTGTCGGCGGCCGACGGCGTCCGGCCGTCGGTGTCGGCAGCGAGCCGGGGGATCCACTGGAACGTCCCGGCGGCGAACACGCCGGCGCCGCTCGCGGCGGTGTACCAGGTGACGTCGGCGAAGCTCCGCCGGCCGCGGCACACGAGCGGCGAGTGGCACACCACCTCGATGTTGTCCGGGGTCGGCACCTCGGGGGTCACGCGGTCGTACTCGTTGGCCACCATGCGCGGCAGCGCCGCGCCCATCCCCAGGTTGGTCCCCTCCAGGATCCACGAGCCCGGGTTGGCCACCACCATGTCGGCGTCGACGGGGTTGGACTCGTAGTAGCTGCCGATCAGGCTGCTCTCGGGCTGGCTGACCGGCGCCTCGCGCCAGCTGACGGTGGCCTGCGAGGGGTCGGCCATCGCCACGGGGTCGCCCTGCACACGGCGGTAGTTGACCTCGTTGCGGAACCTGCCGACCGACGAGTCCTCCAGGCGGATCTTCCGGAAGCAGCCGTTGGCCCCCAGGAACAGCAGGTTGGTGCCGGCGTCGCGGGCGGCCTCGAGTCCACGACGCATCTCGGACGAGTAGTACTCGTCGTGGCCGAGCGAGACGACCACACGGTGGCGGGCCGCGCGGGCCGGGTCGGCGTGCAGGTCCACGTCGGTCCAGTAGGTGACGTCGTAGCCGTGGCGCTCGGCGAACAGCACGAACTCGTACTCGCGGCCGAAGAACTCGCCGGAGCCGCGGCGGTAGTAGGGCCGGTCGAACGACACGACGTCGGAACGGCCCCCCTTGCCGGGCAGGCCGGCATAGAGGTTGGCACCGCCCCACTGGTTGTAGGCCTGCCACGTGGTGACCGAGCTCTGGATGCCGACCGCGGCGGTGCTGCGGTCGTCGCGCACGACCAGCGGCACGTAGGACTGACCGCCGTCGGAGGACACCAGCTTGAGCAGGTACGCGCCCGGCGGCCACTCAGGGTCGGCCGTGACCTCCAGGGACACCTGCCACGGCGCCACCCACGTGTTGGTGCTCCCGACCTGCACGGCGGCCGCCTGCACCCCGCCCCGCTGGGGCGCACCCTCCCACACCTTCCGGGCACCCACCCCGCCGTACCACCCGATCCGGTACGCCTCGACGCGCCACTCCGGCGCCGCCGTGGAGACGAAGAGGTCGAACGAGCCGCCCCGGTCGACGCTCGTCGTCGACGCGTAGCCGCGGACCTTCTCCCACACGGCCTGGCCCACCCGGGGGTCGCTCGGCACCTCCCAGCCCGGCGTACCCGGCAGGGCGTTCTCACGGACGACCCACGCCGCAGGGTCGAGCGTCGTGGTGGTCGCCGCCGTGGTGGGCGGGCCGACGGAGGTCGACGACGGGCCGGTGGCCGCGCCCGGGC
>CAIYXG010000534.1 GCA_903930035.1 uncultured Actinomycetes bacterium
AGACGGTCGTCGAGCTGCGCCAAGATCTCGATGAGCTCGACGCGACGCGCCTCGAGGTCCTGGACCTCGTCGAGCAGCCGCGCGCGGTGGTCGACGGCGTCGAGGTCGGCCTGCTGGCGGGCGGTGGACAGGAGCTCGTCGGCCTCCGTCCGGGCCTCGGACAGCGTCCGGTCGGCGCGGCTCTTGGCGTCGAGCAGCAGCTCCTGCGCCTTGCGCCGGGCCTCGTCCTCGATGGCCTCGGACGTGCGACGGGCGGCCAGCAGCGTCCGGGCGGCCTGCTCGACCTCCTCCTCCTCGTCCATCGGGGTGGCGGGGGTGGCGGTGCGGGCCTCGGCAAGCTCGGTCTCGAGCGCCGCGATGCGGGCGTCGGCGTCCGCGGCGGCCGCCTCGGTCTGGCGGACCGAGGCCATCATCCGGGCCAGCGCCGTGCCGGCCTGCTCGAGGAACGTCTCCACCTCTTCGGTGTCGTAGCCACGACGACGCTCGGTGAACTCGATCTTCTCGAACAGCTCTGGGGTCAGCTCCATGGCGCCGATCGTAGTGCCCGCCCCAGCCCGGCCCGCGGCAGGACGGGGCGCCCCGTCAGCAGCCGAGCAGGCCGCGCAGCACCGTGATGCCGACCAGCAGGACGATCGGCGAGAGGTCCAGCGCGGCGGCGCCCAGCCGCACCGGCGGCAGGATCCGGCGGAGCGGCGCGAACGCCCACTCGGTGGCCTGGAAGACCAGCTGCTGCACGGCGTCGAACGCGCCGCCCGTGGGCGGGAACCAGCTCAGGATCACCCGCACGAACACGAGCACCATGAACAGGTTCAGGAGCAGGCAGACGACCGACTTCACGGTGAGTGCGAGGAGCATGTGGCGGGGGCTGGTGGCAGGGGCAGGACGGCGTCAGTCGCCCAGGTCGCCGGCCCGGTAGCGGCGGCGGTCGTCGTCCGACACCGACGCGCCCTTGGGCGTCACCAGGAACACCGCCTCGGCCACGCGCTCCATGTTGCCCTCGAGGCCGTAGCAGAGGCCGCTCGCGAAGTCGATGATCCGGCGGGAGAGCTCCTTGTCGACCGAGCCCAGGTTGAGGATCACCGGCTGGGACCGCTTGAAGGTGTCGGCCACCTCCTGGACGTCGTTGAAGGAGCGCAGCACGACGACGTGCGGGTTGGAGTTGGACGGCAGCGGGCGCACCACGCTGCGGGTCTCGCCGTCGGCGGCGGGCAGCACCCGGACCCCGGCCTCCGACTCCTCCCACTCGTCCGCACCGGACGGGCCCGGCGCACCGGCCGGGACGGCCCGGACCTGCGGGCGGGCCGCAGGGCGCGCCGGCTCGGGCTCTTCGTAGTAGTCGTCCTCGTACCCCTCGTCCATGGGGTCGCCGTACTCGTCGTCGTAGAACTCCTCGTTCCCGAGACCGAGCCACGTGCGGGCGTTCTTCATCCAGTTCGACATCAGCGCTGCTCCTCGCTCGCAACCTTAGTAGTCACTCCGACCCCCGGCGGACCGCAGGACGCGGACCCACCAGCGCGGCACCCACCCGCACCACCGTGGCCCCCTCGGACACGGCGACCTCGGCGTCGCCGCTCATCCCGATGGACCGCTCGGCCAGCCCCAGGTCGTCGGCCATCTCGACGAGCAGGCGGAACCCCGGCCGGGCCTCCTCCGGCGTCCCCGGCGGGGCCACGCCCATGAGCCCCACGACGTCCAGCCCGGCCGCGCGGGCGCGGGCGACGAGCGCAGGGGCCTCGGCGGGGTCGCACCCGCCCCGCCCCGGCGTCCCGGCCAGGTCGAGCTGCACGAGCACCCGGGCGCCCGCGGCCCGGCGGGCGAGCTCGTCCACGAGCGACGGCCGGTCCACGGTGTGCCACCAGAACGCGTGGGGGGCCACCAGCCGCACCTTGTTGCGCTGCAGCTGGCCGATGAAGTGCCACCGTGGCGCCGTGGCGGCGGGCGGGTGCAGCGCGAACAGCGCCGCCTTGGCGGCCAGCTCCTGGGCGTAGTTCTCCCCCAGGTCCTGGAGGCCGGCGGCCAGCGCGGCGGCCGCGACCTCGGGACCGTGCGCCTTGGTCACGCAGACCAGCCGGACGTCGCGGTCCGTCAGCTCGCGCCAGCGCGCCCGGAGCGTGGCCGCACGCTCGCCGATCTGCTCGACCAGCACCGGGTCCACGACCACCGGCTCGGAGGTCATCGGCTCGGAGGTCATCGGGGCCCGTCCCCGATCCGGACCACGGCGGCCTGGCGGCCCGTCTCCTTGCGGGCCCGCCACGAGAACCACGCCGGGCCGTCCGGCCCCGCACCCGTCGCGGTGCACGGGACCTCGTCGTGGGACCAGCCAGCAACGCCGAGCGGGTGCGCGCCCGACTCGGCGAGCGCGACGCGCACGCCGGCCCGGAGGTCGAGCGCCGGGGCGCCCGAGGCGGTCGCGGTGGCCACCGACGGCCCGTACCGGTCCACCAGCAGCGCCAGGTCCTGCTCGCCGAACTCGTACGCGGCCGGGCCGATGCACGGGCCGAGCAGCCACTCGACCCGGGTGGCGCCGGCCTCCCGGAGCTGCGCCACGGCGGCCTGCAGCACCCCGTCGGCGAGCCCGCGCCAGCCGGCGTGGGCGGCGCCCACCACGACGGTCCCGGGGCCGGTGCCGAGCAGCAGCACACCGGCGCAGTCCGCGGTCTGGACCGAGAGGACCGCGCCCTCGGCGGCGGTCACCGCGGCGTCGGCGTGCGCGCCGGCGTGCGCGCCGGGGGCGTCCACCCGCACGACGTCAGGACCGTGGACCTGCTGGAGCCACGTCCACTCCCCTGCCATCAGGGCCTGACGACGCAGGTCCAGCTCGCCAGCCGGCAGGTCGACGGCCAGGTCGCCGTCGGACGCGTCGGAGAACGCCAGGTGGACGGGCGGGAGGCCCGGTCGGGACTCGACGTGACGCCAGGCCACGCGGCGGGCCGGGCTACTTCAGGAAGGAGGGGACGTCGAAGTCGTCGTCGCCCTCGAAGAGGTCGTCGACGTCGTCGCCGCCGTCGTCCTTGAACACGTCGACCACGGACGGCTCGGAGTCCCCCGAGCGGGAGACCGTGCTGGGCCGACGGCCGGAGCCCGCCTCGTCCCAGCGCTCGAAGCCGGCGGCCACCACGGTGATCCGGACCTCGTCGCCCATGTCGTCGTCGATGACGGTGCCGAAGATGATGTTGGCCTCGGGGTGGGCCACCTCGTGGATGACCGAGGCCGCCTCGTTGACCTCGAACAGGCTCAGGTCGGAGCCGCCCGAGATGTTGAGCAGGATCCCGCGGGCGCCGTCGATGGCGGCCTCGAGCAGCGGCGACGAGATGGCCTGGCGGGCGGCGTGGAGCGCCCGGCCCTCGCCGGTCGCGTAGCCCACGCCCATGAGGGCCGAGCCGGCGTCGCTCATGATCATGCGGACGTCGGCGAAGTCGGTGTTGATGAGGCCCGGCGTGGTGATCAGGTCGGTGATGCCCTGCACGCCCTGGAGCAGGACCTCGTCGGCCATCTTGAAGGCGTTCAGCACCGAGGTCTTGTCGTTGGCGACGGTGAGCAGCCGGTCGTTGGGGATGACGATCTGGGTGTCGACCTTCTCCTTGAGCTTGCCGATGCCCTGGTCCGCCTGGACCGAGCGGCGACGGCCCTCGAAGTTGAAGGGACGGGTCACCACGGCGATGGTCAGCGCACCGAGCGACTTGGCGACCTCGGCCACCACCGGGGCGGCGCCGGTACCGGTGCCGCCGCCCTCGCCGGCCGTGACGAACACCATGTCGGCGCCGCGCAGCACCTCCTCGATCTCGGCCCGGTGGTCCTCGGCGGCCTGCCGGCCCACGTCGGGGTCGGACCCGGCGCCCAGGCCGCGGGTGAGGTCGCGGCCGATGTCGAGCTTGATGTCGGCGTCACTCATGAGCAGCGCCTGCGCGTCGG
>CAIYXG010000535.1 GCA_903930035.1 uncultured Actinomycetes bacterium
ACCCAGGAGATCCAGCGGCTGATCGGCCGCTCGTTGCGGGCCGTGTGCGACATGCACGTGCTCGGGGAGCAGCAGATCCTGGTCGACTGCGACGTCCTGCGGGCCGACGGCGGCACCCGGACCGCGTCGATCTGCGGCGCCTACCTGGCGCTCCACGACTGCATCACCCGCATGCGCCAGGCCCGACTGCTGGTCGGCGACCCGCTCACCGACCTGCTCGCCGCCATCTCGGTCGGCGTGGTGGACGGCGAGCCGTGCCTGGACCTGCCCTACGAGGAGGACTCGCGGGCCGAGACCGACATGAACGTCGTGATGACCGGCGACGGCCGGTTCGTCGAGGTCCAGGGCACCGCCGAGGGCGCTCCGTTCAGCCGCGCCGAGCTGGACGCGCTCCTGGGGCTGGCCGAGGGCGGCATCCGGACGATCCACGACCTGCAGCGCGAGTACGTCGCCGAGCCGCCGGCCCCCCGGTCGTTCGGCCGCTGACGCCCGGCCGGTCCCAGACCGTGGCCCCGCTGCCCGACCGCATCGTCCTGGCCTCGGCCAACCCCAAGAAGGTCGCGGAGATCCGGGAGATCCTGGCGGCGGCCTTCGGCGACGCCGTCGAGCTGGTCCCACGGCCCGACGACGTGCCCGAGGTGGTCGAGGACGCACCGGACTTCGTGGGCAACGCGCGGCTGAAGGCGGCGGCGCTGTGCGAGGCCACGGGGCTCGCCGCACTGGCCGACGACTCGGGCCTGGAGGTCGACGCGCTCGGTGGCGAGCCCGGCGTCCGCTCGGCCCGGTACGCAGGTGAGGACGCCACCGACGCCGACAACGTGGAGCTCCTGCTGAACGAGCTGCTGCGCCAGGGGGCGACCGACCGCGACGACCGCACCGCCCGGTTCCGCTGCGTGCTGGTCCTGCGCTACCCGGACGGCCGCGAGGTCGTGGCCAAGGGGCACGTGGAGGGGTGGATCACCGGGACCCGGCACGGGTCCCACGGCTTCGGCTACGACCCGGTGTTCGTGCCGGCCGAGGGGACGGGCCGCACCTTCGCCCAGATGGCGCCCGAGAAGAAGCACGCCATCAGCCACCGGGGCCGGGCCCTGGCCGCGCTGGTCGCCAAGCTCCGCCCCTGACCTCCCTCTCCCGAAATCTGGCTCCTCGTTGCGCCCTGGGTGCACATTCCGTCCCCGGTTCCGGCTGCGGGCGCTACTCCGCGCCTTGGAGCGCCCGTCGAACCTGCGCCGCGACCCAGTCGGGTGATCCGGTGACCTGTCGCCAGGTGAACCGGAGGACCCGCCACCCGTCGAGGACGAGAAGGTTCTGCCGTCGACGGTCGTCCTCGAACGCGAGCCGGGTCCCGTGCGTTGCGAAACCGTCGCACTCGACGGCGATCTTCTGTGCGACGTAGGCGAAGTCGAGCCGGAAGTGCTGTCCTGCCGTGTGGACGGTGACTTGCCGGTCCGGCGGCGGCAGACCGGCCGCATCGAGCAGCCGGACCAGGAGCGTTTCGAGGTCGCTCTCGACGAGGCCGAGCTGCGGACTGACCAGTTCCAGCACCGACCTGACCGTGGCGATGCCGTCGCGTCCTCGTCGGGCCAGCTGCAGGAAGCGCCGAACGAGTCGGTCCTCGGTCGTCAGCCCGTTGTGCAGGGCGCGGTCGACCAGACGGTGCAGCTGTGCAGCGTCGAGCCGCGCGCCCATGTCGATGCAGGTGCGGGTCGCGTTGGTCGTCCGGATGCCGCGGACCATGGTGACGTCCGAGGGACTGAGGTCGGCCGTCCGGTGTACCCGCGCGCCGTGCTGCCGGTGCCCGGTGCGCAGCTCGGCGGACACTTCGACCGGCAGCGCGCCGTGCTCCAGCCCGAGCAGCCTGGAGGCGCTCCGGTGCGACGCCACTCCCCGGTGGATCATGGTTGCTGCGAAGAGGGCCGACTCGGCAGACCGCGGTGCCCCCGTCAGTCGGTAGACGCCCTTCCCCAGGCGCTCCCACCGGCCAGTGCGGAGACGGTAGGTGACCTGGGCCGGCGAGAGTCCGGCGGCCAGGACCTGTTCGGTGGTGAACACGCCGAACGACCTTGCGGCGAGCTCTCCCAGTCGCTGGTCCGGCGGCATCCCACGAACGTGTCACTGCGGGCGTGGCGTGTCGTCGGGTCGCGCTCCCCGGTCCGACCACGGGTGTCGACGGAACTGCGGACGGAACCGGACCGTCGAGCGCAAGGAGGAGCCAGATTTCGGTGGGG
>CAIYXG010000536.1 GCA_903930035.1 uncultured Actinomycetes bacterium
CACGCTGGTCGGCGCCGGGCTGGGCTACTGGGCCAGCCGCTACGCGCTCCAGCCGCTGGACAACATCGGCGAGGCCGCCGAGGACGTCGCCGCCGGCCGGCTCGACACCCGGATCGACTACACCGAGTACGCGAACGACCCGGACCTGGCGCCGCTCGTCGCCAACTTCAACGCGATGGTCTCGGCGCTCGAGACCCGGATCGACCGCGACGCCCGGTTCGCCAGCGACGTCAGCCACGAGCTGCGGTCGCCCCTGACCACCCTGAACGCGTCGATCGAGGTGCTGCGCAACAACCGCGACGAGCTGCCCGAGCGCGCGCAGCAGGCGCTCGAGCTGCTGTCGTCGGACATGGAGCGCTTCACCCAGCTGGTCGAGGACCTGCTCGAGATCTCCCGGTTCGACGCCGGCGCGGTCCGCCTGGAGCTCGAGGCGGTCGCCCTGGTGCCCACGGTGGAGTCCGCCGTGCGGTCCATGGCGGCCCGGCCCGTCCCGGTCGAGGCGCCGGACGACATGGCGGGCACCGTGCTGGCCTGCGACAAGCGGCGCCTCCTTCGGATCCTGGCCAACTTCCTGGACAACGCCGACAAGTACGGCGGCGGGGCCACCGGGGTGTTCGTGGAGCGCACGGAGCACGTCCCCGACGAGGACGCGCCCGACGAGGAGCCGCTGCCAACGGTGCGGATCGCCGTCGAGGACGCCGGACCCGGCGTCCCCGAGAGCGAGCGGGAGCAGATCTTCGACCGCTTCAACCGCGGCAGCCAGGGCGGCAGCCGCGGCGGGTCGAGCGGCGTGGGCCTGGGGCTGGCGCTCGCCGAGGAGCACGCCCGGCTGCAGGGCGGCGAGGTCTGGGTGGAGGGGCGGGCCGACGGCACCCCCGGCGCCCGGTTCGTGCTCGAGCTGCCGCTCGTGGAGCCGCTCGAGGAGGACGGCGAGGAGGTCGAGCTCGACGACCTGGCCGCGGTCAGCCCCGAGGAGGCGGTCGTCTACGCGCTCACCGGCGAGCTGCCGGCCATCGTGGTCGACGAGCCCGGGGAGCGGGCATGACCGGGCGCCGGCGCGCCGTGGCGCTCGCGCTCCTGGCCGTCGCGGTGACCGCGTGCGGCATCGAGACCGACGACGCACCCCGCCGCCTGGCCGTCTCGACCACGACGACCGTGCCGCGCCCCACCACCACCAGCGGCAACACGGCGACGGCACTGTTCGTGACGCGGGGCGGCACCGTCGTCCCGGTCACTCGCGAGCTGCCGGACCAGCAGGCCCGCACCGTGCTGGACGCACTGGTCCGCCTGCGGCCGCCCGACGTCGGGGTCCGGGGCGCGACCAACGCCATCCCCACCGGGACCGAGGTGCTGGGGACCACACGTGCCGCGGACCGCACCGGCGGGACGCTGTCCGTCGACCTCTCGAGCCGGTTCGACCGCGTGGTGGGTCCGTCCCGGCAGCTCGCCGTCGCCCAGCTGGTCATGACGGCCACCGGGCTGACGGGCGTCGGGAAGGTGCGGTTCAGCATCGAGGGCACGCCGGTGACCGTCCCGACGCCGGAGAAGGGGGACGCCGCAGAGGTGACGGCGTGCGACGTCCGGTCCCTGCTCGCCGACCCCGACTCGCCCGACAGCGCCGGCCTGTCGGCACGCTCGGCCGCCCGGCTGACCGAGCGGAGCGACGCGCTCGAGGCCACCTGCCGCTGAGCCGGGTGACGCTGCTCAGGAGGCCGGGTCCGCCGACCCCGGCCACGGGGCGAAGAAGGGCTCGGCCACGTCGTGGTAGAGCGCCGGGTCCACCGTCTTGAGCCGGTCCACGGCGTCCGCCACGGGCACCCGCACGACCTGGTCGCCCTGGAGGGCCACCATGGACCCCCACGCGCCGTCGGCGGCGGCGTCGGCCGCCGCCACCCCGTAGCGGGTGGCGAGGACCCGGTCGAAGGCGGTCGGGGTCCCGCCCCGCTGGATGTGGCCGAGCGTGGTCACCCGCGTCTCGATCCCGGTCCGCCCCTCGATCTCTGCGGCGAGCGCGTTGCCGATCCCGCCCAGCCGGCGGTGGCCGAACTGGTCGACCTCGTAGTCGGGCTCGGGCATCGACCCGGGCACCGCCGAGGCCCCCTCGGCGACCACCACGATCGACGCGTAGTCGTGGCCCTCGTGGCGGGCCGCCAGGCGGGCGCAGACCTCTCCGGGGTCGAAGGGGAACTCGGGGACGAGCGTCATCGTGGCCCCGCCGGCGATGCCGGCCCGCACGGCGATGTGGCCGACGTCGCGACCCATGACCTCGACCACGATGATGCGGTCGTGGGACTCGGCCGTGGTGTGCAGCCGGTCGATCGCCTCGGTGGCGACGTGCACGGCGGTGTCGAACCCGAACGTCATCTCGGTCGCGCCGATGTCGTTGTCGATGGTCTTCGGCACCCCGATGCAGTTCACCCCGTCGCGGCCCAGGTCCCGGGCGCACGACAGCGAGCCGTTGCCCCCGACCACGACGAACCCGTCGAGCTGGTGGCGCTCGACGGCCGCCTTCACCAGGTCGACGCCGTCGTCGTACTGGTACGGCTGGATGCGGGAGGTCCCCAGGATGGTGCCGCCGCGGGGCAGGATGCCGCGGCAGGCCTCGACGTCGAGCGGGACCCAGTCGTCCTCGAGGACCCCGCGCCACGCGTCCTTGAACCCGACGACCTGGCCGCCGTGGCGCCGTTCGACGACCCGGACCGTCGCCCGGATCACGGCGTTGAGGCCCGGACAGTCCCCGCCGGAGGTGAGCATCCCGATGCGCATCCGCCCACCCTAGGTGGAGCCTCTAACGTCGTGGCCCATGAGCAGCAACGCCACGACGGACGGCGACGCCGTCGTCATCGCCATCGACGCCGGGACCACCGGGGTCCGCGCCTTTGCGGTCGACACCGACGGACGGCCGGTCGGCCGCTCCTACCGGGAGTTCACGCAGCACTTCCCCCAGCCGGGCTGGGTGGAGCACGACGCGGCAGAGATCTGGGAGGTCACCAAGGAGGTGCTGGCGGAGTGCGTGGGCACCCTCGGCCGGCCCGTGGCCGCCGTGGGCATCACCGACCAGCGCGAGACGGTCGTGGCCTGGGACCGTCGGACCGGCGCGCCGCGCCACCGGGCGGTGGTGTGGCAGGACCGCCGCACGGCCGCCCGCTGCGACGAGCTCGAGGCGGCGGGCGAGCTCGACCGGGTGCGCCGCCTGACCGGGCTGGTGCTGGACCCCTACTTCTCGGCCTCGAAGGTCGAGTGGCTGCTCACCGAGGGCGGGGTCGTCGTCGACGACGACCTGCTGCTCGGCACCATCGACACGTGGCTCGTCTGGAACCTCACCGGCGGTGCGGCCCACGTCACCGACCCGTCCAACGCGTCCCGCACGATGCTGTTCGACATCGGGCGGCTCGAGTGGTCCGAGGAGCTGTGCGAGCTGGTCGGCGTGCCGGTCGCCGCGCTCCCCCGCGTCGTGCCGTCGTGCGGCACGGTGGGGACCACCGTGGAGGGCACGGGCCTCCCTGCCGGCGTGCCCGTGGCCGGCATCGC
>CAIYXG010000537.1 GCA_903930035.1 uncultured Actinomycetes bacterium
GCCCAGGACGACGACGGCCCCGACGGCAGCCGGGTGGTGCGCGGCCGCTCGTCCGACCCCTCGTCCGACGTGGAGGGGGTCGACACCACCGACGCCGAGGTGGTGCAGGTCGCTGCGTTCAACGACCGGACCTCCAACGAGGCCTACGTGCTGCGCGTGCGCCAGGCCGACCCGCCGGGGGTCCCTGCCTGCCCGGCCTACAGCCGGTCGGGCGGACTGCCCGGCGTCATGCCGTCGCTCGGTGCGTCCACGGCGAGCAGCCGCACGCTGATCCTGGTGAACATCAAGCGGCTCGGTGACACCTACGGGATCGTCCAGGCCGCGTCCGTGCTGGGCAAGCTCACCGAGTACGCCGCCCGGACCGAGGTCAAGGGCATCGTGTTCCCCGTCGAGACCGACTTCCAGGTGAACAACGCCTACAGCTTCTGGAACGCCAACCCGTGCGCCAACGCATCTGCCAACGCAGTGGTGAAGGCGATCTCGGGCATCGTCAACGGCGTCAAGAAGGGCACGTACCCGGGCTCGGTGCCGCACCCGGCGCTCCAGAACGTGGTCGTGGTCGGCGGGGACGACATCATCCCCATGGCCCGCCTGGACGACACGACCTGGATGGGCAACGAGGTCGAGTACGCCAGCACGTTCGAGCAGGACAACGCGTACTACTCGAGCCCTGCGGACTCCCGGTTCTTCTCCGACGACCCCTACGGCGACCTGGACCCGGTCAAGTGGGGCAACCGCAGCCTGTACGTCCCGGACGTCGCGCTGGGCCGACTGGTCGAGGAGCCTGCCCAGATCGTGGGCCAGATCGACCAGTACCTGGCCTCGAACGGCCGGCTCGACCCGACCTCGGGCTACGCGGCCGGCGCCGACTTCATGGTCGACGGCGCCACCTCGGTCCGGAACGCGCTCACGGGCGCGCTGACGGCGGCCGGGGAGGGTCCGACCGTGAGCGTCGGCGGGCCGGCGAGCGCCGACGGCTGGTCGGCCGCCGACCTGCTCAACGGCGTGGACGGCAAGAAGGTCTCGGCGATCTTCGGACACGCCGAGCACACACGGATCGAGGCGGCCGACTTCTCGGTCTTCTCCTCGACCGAGCTGGCCGACCGCTTCCCGGTGGGGTCGCGGCTGGTGTTCTCCATGGGCTGCCACTCCGGCCTGGCCGTGTCGGACCGGACCGTGACCGACCCGTCGAACAACGCCGACCTGGTCGAGCAGATGGCGGGCAAGGGCGCCGCCTACGTGGCGACGACCGGGTACGGGTTCGGCGACGGCGTCACCGTCGGCCTGCAGGAACGCCTGATGACGCTGTTCTCGCAGGGCCTGGACGGTTCCCGCTCGCTGGGTGACGCCATGACGGCCGCCAAGCAGCAGTACTTCGCGACCCAGGGCCTCTACGGCGCCTACGACGAGAAGTCGCTGAGCTCCATGACGGTCTACGGCCTGCCCACCTACACCATGGGGCTGGGCACCCCGGCGCCGCCGGCGCCGCCGGTCCAGCCGACCAGCCCCGTCGTGGGCAACCCGTCGCTCCGGACGCAGTCGTTCGGCCGGAGCAACACGTTCGCGCCACGGACCGGCGCCTCGGGCGACTGGTACGAGGTCGTGACGGGCGCAGGGGCGCAGCCGCCCCTCGGCGTGGCCGCCCGGCCGATCCAGCCCCGGGTGGACGTCGACGTCACGGCGGCCGACCCCGTGACCGGCAACCTCCTGCCGGCCCACGGCGCCGTCGTGACCGGGCTGACCTCCGACTCGTTCGGCCCCGTGGACGCCGCGTTCAGCCGGCCCGTCCTCGACCGGGCCGACGGCGAGCGGGAGCGTCCCAACCAGGTCAAGGCGTTCCCGGTGCGGCTCGCCAACGTGACCACGCTCACGGACCGGGGCGGTCTGCCGACCTCCTCCGGCGTCCCCAAGCGCCAGAAGCTGGTGCTCACGCCCGGGCAGTTCTTCGACGACGGCGTCGCCGACGCCGACGGCGCCGGCTTCCAGGCCCTCTACGGGAAGATGAACGGCGACGTCTACCACTCGGCCTCGGCCGACTGGACGCCGCCCCGGGTGACCGCGGTGCGCACGCAGACCCTCACGGCGGCGCCGTCGAGCACGGTGCGGTTCTCGGTCACCGCCAACGACGGCGGCAACCCGGGTGACGTCCAGCGCGTGGTGGTCCTCTACCGCGACGGCTTCGACTGGAAGTCCAACGAGCTGGCCTTCGACGGCACCTCGTGGAACGGTGCCCGGGTGCTCACGGGCAGCGGTGGTCCGGGGCTCGTGGTCGTCTACCAGGTCGTGGACAAGGCCGGGAACGTGGCCGTCACCTCGGACAAGGGTCCCGGGTACGTGCCTGCCCCGAGCGGCCAGGGCGACGACATCGCCCCCTCGGCGACGGCGCAGACCTCCCCGGCCCCCGGCCTGGGCGGCCCTGCCTTCTCGCAGCCCGTCACGGTCGAGGTCCGCGGCAACGACGGCGGCGGCTCCGGCGTGGTCGGCATCATCTACAGCATCGCCGGGGCGCAGGCGACGGCGCCGGTGGCGGTCCAGGGCGGCGTCGCCCGGTTCCAGATCACCACGCCGGGCACCAGCACGGTCTCCTACCGGTCGGTCGACGCGTTCAACAACCAGAGCGCGCCGCAGACCCTGACCATCACCTACACGCCCTAGCGGCCTGCGGTGCCGGGCGCCGGCCCGGCGCGGTCGGTGCGCTAGGCGCCGGGGCTGAGCTCCCGGACGCGCTCGGCGAGCGCGGCCAGCAGCTCCTCCGCCACTGCGACCGAGTTGGACAGCACGATCCTGAGCCCGCCGGCGCTCAGCTCGGCGACCTCGACGTCGGTCAGCGCCACCACGTCGGCAGAGCGCGGGGCGGGGCTGAAGACCGCCAGCTCACCGACGGTGTCGCCGGTCCCCATCTCCCGCACGTGCTCGCCCTGCTGGGTGACCTCGACGGTGCCGTCCAGGATGATGAGCATCGTGTCGCCCTGGTCGCCGGCAGCCAGCAGGGCCTCGCCGGCGGCGAAGGTGTGCAGGTGCAGGTGGTTGGCCACCATCTCCCGCGTCAGGGCGGTGCAGTTCTCGAAGAGCCGCAGCCTGCTCAGCACCTGGGGGAGCTCCGAGCGTTCCGTCATGTCCGATCCTCCCGGCCGGCGTGGCCGTTCCCTCATGGGTCCCGACCGCCCCGACGGTAGTCCGCGTCACGCCCCGGTCCTGACGGGACGTGACGGCTGCGGCCGCAGGGGCCAATCCGGCACGGTGTCAGTGGGCGCCGGGGCCGGGAACTACCGTGCGGGGATCCCCACGGGGGTGGGGGCTCGACACGGAGGTCCGTCATGGGCTCGAAGAAGGTTCTTGGGGGCGTGGTCGCCCTGGTGCTGTCCATGGGGCTCGTCGCCTCGGCCTGCTCGTCGGGCGACGACGGTGGCTCGTCGAGCGGCACGACGGCGGCCGCAGGTGCCGGGGGCGAGGTCGTCGACCTGGCGACCTTCGTGGCCGGCCCTCCGGACAACATCGACCCGGCGCTCACCACCGAGCTCGGTGGGGCGCAGATCACCACGGCGATGTTCGACGGCCTGACCGAGTTCGCCTACCCGGACGGTGCCGAGAAGGGCGAGCTGAAGGGCCTGGTGGCCGAGTCCTGGGAGGGCAACGCGGACGCCACCGAGTGGACGTTCAAGGTCCGTGACGGCCTGAAGTTCTCCAACGGCGACCCGGTGCTGCCGTCGAGCTTCAAGGCTGGCTGGGACCGTGCCGCCAACCCGGAGCTCGCTGCGGGCTACGGCTACCTGTTCGACATCGTGCAGGGGAAGGCCGAGTGGGACGAGGCCGCCGAGAAGGAGGACTCCTCGGTGACCGGCCTGAGCGGCGTCACCGCCAACGACGAGGCCATGACCCTCACGGTCAAGCTGGCCAAGCCCTACGCCGACTTCCCGTCCGTGGTCAGCCACATCATCTTCTCGCCGGTGCCGGCCAAGGTGGTCGAGGGCCTGAAGGACCAGTCCGACTGGGACCGTGGGGAGATGGTCGGCAACGGCCCGTTCGCGCTGGCAGCACCCCGCAGCGAGTCCGAGATCGTCCTGGTGCCCAACAAGAACTGGACGGGCGACGTCGTCGGCACCACGAAGGTGAGCCTGGGCAAGATCACGTTCCGGGTCTCGAAGGACGAGAACGCGGCGTTCAGCTCGTTCCAGGCCGGCGAGGGCCAGACGGGTGCCATCCCGTCGGGCCAGTACTCGCTCGTGCAGCCGGGCGGCGCCTACGAGAACACCAACACCGTCAAGCCGCAGCTGGGTTCGTACCACTTCCTCTTCGGCATGCAGGAGGGCTCGCCCGTGGCCGGCGAGAAGAACCTCAAGCTGCGCCAGGCCATCTCGCTGGCGGTCGACCGCGAGCAGATCAACAAGGCGGTCTACGAGGGCTCCCGCCAGACCTCCACCGGCGTGACGCCCCCGGGCATCCCGGGCTTCGAGAAGGGGCTCTGCAAGTACTGCGCCTTCAACCTGGACGAGGCCAAGAAGCTCTACGCCGAGTGGGAGGCCGAGGGCGGCTCGCTGCCCGGACCGCTGAAGATCCAGTTCAACGAGGGGTCCGGCCACGAGGACGTGGTGGCGATCATGCAGGCCAACCTGAAGGAGCTCGGCATCGAGACCGAGCAGGACGGCCGGTCGGACGAGACCTACTTCGACGAGATGTCCGACGGTGGCTGCATCCTGTGCCGCGCCGGCTGGTTCTGGGACTACCCGATCTACGACAACGGCATGTTCGACCTGTTCTCCAAGGCCGCGATCGGCCCCGGCTCCAACAACCTGGGCCAGTTCTCCTCGGACGAGTTCGACGGAGTGGTCGACACGGCCCGCAGCAACCTCGACGCCGCCGCCCGCGAGCAGCAGTTCCGCTCCGCCGAGGACATCGTCCTGAACCAGGACACGGTCGTGGTGCCGATCAACTGGTACCAGGGCGACCAGGTGTTCGACGCCAAGCTCCAGAACTACCGGCAGGAGCCGCTCGGCTGGGTGCGCTGGGAGCAGGTCAGCCTCAAGAAGTGACGCGACGGAGGGGGCGGCGCACGCCGCCCCCTCCCCGACCGCCACCGGCCCGACGCATGACCGACCGCTGCTGAATGGGTGCCTACGTCACCCGCCGGGTGCTGCTGCTGATCCCCACCGTGGTGGGTGCAGTCACCCTGCTGTTCGTCCTGTTCTTCGTCATGCCGGGCGACCCCGCGCAGCTCATCGCCGGCGGTGGTGACCGCGCGGTCCCCGAGTCGGTCCGGGACCAGATCAAGGCCCGCTACGGCCTCGACCGGCCCATCCCCGAGCAGTACGTCGCGTACTGGGGCCGTGTCGCCACGGGCGACCTGGGGGAGTCGTTCTCGAGCCGTGAGCCCGTCACCGAGATCATCGCCCGCACGGCGCCGGCGTCGGCCCGGCTGGCCTTCTGGGCGGTGGTGGTCGAGGCGCTCGTGGGCATCTCGGTCGGCGTCTACTCGGCGGTGCGCAAGTACAGCTTCCTGGACACGTTCGTCACGGTCGGGACGGCGGCCATGGGGGCCGTCCCCGTCTTCGTGCTGGGCTACCTGCTCCAGCAGGCGTTCGGCGTGTTCCCCGCCACGCAGGGCTGGTCGTTCCGGCTGCCGGTCCAGGGCATCGGTCCCAACGAGTGGGTGCTGGGGGTGTTCCCGGCCAGCTTCGAGCAGTTCACCTACCTGCTGCTGCCGGCCGTCGTGCTGGCCTCGGTCTCGACCGCCGTGGTGGCCCGCATGACCCGGGCCACCATGCTGGAGGTCGAGAAGGCCGACTTCCTGCGGACCGCCCGGGCCAAGGGGCTGCGCCGCCGCACGGTGGTCGTGCGCCACGGCGTGCGCAACGCGCTCATCCCGGTGGTCACCCTGATCGGGGTCGACATCGGCGCCCTGGTCGGCTCCGCGATCCTCACCGAGACCGTCTTCAACTGGCCGGGGATGGGGTCCAAGCTGGCCGAGGCGACCGCCGGGCGCGACCTGCCCGTCATGCTGGGCCTCACGCTCGTGATCATCCTCGTCTACGCGGTGACCAGCCTGCTGGTCGACCTCTCCTACTCGTGGTTCGACCCGCGCGTGCGGCTGGGGGAGGAGCCGGCATGACGGACCCCCGCGACGAGATCGAGCTCAGCCCGTTCGGCAACGAGGTCGTCGACCTGCCGGCCACGGCCGTGGGCACCGACCCGCTCCAGGACGCCCGTCCCGACCTGGCCGCCGGCGACGGTCTCACCGACGTCGCCCCCCACCGGTCCTTCCGCAAGGACGCGTGGGCCCGGTTCCGGCGCAACAAGCTCGCCATGGGTGGCCTGGTCGTGGTGGTGCTGCTCGTCCTGGTCGCCCTCTTCGCCCCCCTGATCGCGCCCTACGGGTACGACCAGATCGGCCCCGACCTGCGCGAGGGGCCGTCGTCGACCCACTGGTTCGGCACCGACAACATCGGCCGGGACGTCTTCAGCCGGGTGGTCTACGGCGCCCGGGTGTCGCTGGTGATCGGCGTGCTGGCCATCCTGATCGACACCGTGATCGGCGTCACCGCCGGCGCGGTGGCCGCCTGGTACGGCCGTGCCGCCGACACGCTGATCATGCGCAC
>CAIYXG010000538.1 GCA_903930035.1 uncultured Actinomycetes bacterium
AGGCGGCCCGGGTGAGCGACTTCACGGCCTTCTTCTCGACCGAGGTGGACTCGTCGAACGACCGTCGGACGGGCGTGCTCGTGGAGTACGGCAAGACCGGCACCATCTTCTCCAACCCCTCCGACGAGCGGACCGAGAACTACATCACCGGCCGCTTCGGCTGACCGGTCCGGCAGCGCGAGCGCAGGGAGCGCCCATGGACGAGATGCGTGTCGAGTACCACTCCGAGATGGAGCAGCTCCGCGCGGACCTGGTCCGGCTCGGGGCCATGGTCTCCGAGACCATCGGCCGCGGTACGGCGGCGCTGCTCGACCGCGACCTGCACGCCGCCCAGGAGCTGATCGACGGCGACGACGCGATCGACGACTTCTGCCTGGACCTGGAGGACCGGTGCTGCCGCATCCTGGCCCTCCAGTCGCCGATCGCCGGCGAGCTCAGGTTCGTGCTCACCACGCTGCGACTGATCGGCGAGCTGGAGCGGTCCGCCGACCTCATGGTCAACGTCTGCAAGGCCTCGCGCCGCATCTACGACGTGAACTTCGACCCGCAGGTGCGCGGGCTGATCCAGCAGATGGGGGTGGAGGCGGCCTTCCTCATGCGTTCCGCGATCGACGCCTACGTGGACTCGGACACCTCGCTCGCCGCCGCGCTCGACGACATCGACGACCGGCTCGACAACCTGCAGACCGACTACGTCGAGGCCATCTTCGAGTCGCACCACGACGGCAACCTCAACCTGCAGGGTGCCGTGCAGATGGCCATGATCGGCCGCTACTACGAGCGGGTGGGGGACCACGCCGTCAACATCGGCGAGCGGGTCATCTACATGGTGACCGGCTGGCTGCCGGAGCACACCGGGTCGGCGCGCCAGCGGCTGCGCGACCATCCCGGCGACCAGGGCGGGGGCGACGCCGCTCCGCCCTCGGAGTAGGGGCGGAACGGCGGCGTCCAGATGACGGTCCTGAACGTCGTCCTCGTGGTCCTGGCCGCCGCTGCGCTCGGCACGGCCCTCTTCGCGCTGCGCCAGACCCGGCGACCCGACCCGCCGCCGGCCGAGCACCACCCGGCCGTCGCGGCGGCGAGCGCCCCCGCGGAGGCCGCTGCGGTTGCAGTCGACCAGACCGGACGGGCCAACCAGCTGGTCGGCCACCTGTCTGCCGCGCTCGACCGGATCCCGGGCGGCGTGGTGGTGTGCGACGCGTCGGGCGGCGTGGTGTTCCGGAACGTCATGGCCCGTCGGCTGGCCGAGGCGCGCGACAGCCAGGTGCTGGTGGCAGCCGCCGTCCAGGACCTCCTGGTCGAGGCGGTCGCGGGTCGCTCGGTGCAGCGCGAGGTGGAGCTCTTCGGCCCGCCGTCGCAGTCGTACCTGGTGCAGTCGGTCCCGCTCGGTGACGGCGGCCTGGTCGTGATCGAGGACCAGACCCAGGACCGGCGCACCGACACCGTGCGCCGCGACTTCGTGGCCAACATCAGCCACGAGCTGAAGACGCCGATCGGGGCGCTGGGTCTGCTGGCCGAGACCATCCGTGGCGAGGAGGACAGCGAGATCGTCGACCGCCTCGCCTCCCGCATGATCGCCGAGTCCGACCGCGCCAGCCGGACCGTCGACGACCTCCTCGAGCTGACCCGGATCGAGTTCGGCGACGACACCGAGTTCAGCGAGGTCTCGGTCTACGCAGTGGTCGCAGAGGCGGAGTCGCGCATCTCGGCCGCCGCCGAGCAGGCGGGCGTGGCCGTGCAGGTGGGGGTGCCGGCGCAGCTGACCGTCGCAGGCGACCGCCGCCAGCTCGTGTCGGCGGTGTTCAACCTGTTGGACAACGCCGTGAAGTACTCGCCCCGAGGCTCGGACGTCGTGGTCTCGGCCGAGGTGTCGACCACGGGCCGCCTCCGGCTCGACGTCAGCGACGCCGGCGTCGGGATCCCGCAGCGGGACCTCGACCGGATCTTCGAGCGCTTCTACCGCGTCGACCGGGCCCGGTCGCGCGAGACCGGCGGCACCGGACTCGGCCTGGCCATCGTCCGGCACGTCGCCAGCAACCACCGTGGCGAGGTCACGGTGGCGTCGATCGAGGGCAGCGGCAGCACCTTCACGCTGTCGCTCCCTTCCGTCAGCGGTGGACATTCCGCGGCCACGGCCTCCACCGACCAACCCACTAGCGAATTGCGGATGTCCACATGAATGCTCCAGCAGGTTCTCCCACCAGCACGGTGCTCCTCGTCGAGGACGAGGACGCCTTCATCGACGCCCTGACGGTCGGCCTCCGACGTGAAGGCTTCGTGATCGAGGTGGCCCACGACGGCGCAGAGGCGCTCGACATGTTCGACGCCGTCGCCCCCGACCTGGTCCTGCTCGACGTGATGCTGCCCACGGTGTCCGGCATCGACGTCTGCCGGGAGCTGCGGAAGCGGTCGGACGTGCCCATCATCATGGTGACGGCCAAGTCGGCCGAGATCGACACGGTGGTCGGCCTCGAGGTCGGCGCCGACGACTACGTCACCAAGCCGTACCGCCTGCGCGAGCTGGTGGCCCGGATGCGTGCCGTCCTGCGACGCCGCACGACCGGCGGCGACCCGGCGGCCACCTCCGAGGAGGTGCTGCGGATCGGTGACGTCGAGCTGGACCACGAGCGGCACGAGGTCACGGTGCGCGGGGAGGCGGTGAACCTTCCGCTCAAGGAGTTCGAGCTGCTCTCGCTCCTGATGGAGAACGCCGGGCGGGTGCTGCCGCGCGGCACCCTGATCGACCGCATCTGGGGCAGCGACTACGTCGGGGACACCAAGACGCTCGACGTCCACGTGAAGCGGGTCCGCTCGAAGATCGAGGACGACCCGTCCCAGCCCACCCGGATCGTCACGATCCGTGGCCTGGGCTACAAGTACGCCGCCGACCGCTGAACGGCGGCCGGCGGGTCGGACCCGGCCCGTACGATGACGGCGTGAGCTCGGCGTCCGGCACCCCACTCGAGGCCCAGGGTCCTCGACGGCCCCGGACCGACATGACCACGCCGTTCAGCCGCCTGGCCCGGGCGCACGCCCTCAGTACGGCGGGCGACGCCCTGGTCGCCATCTCCCTGGCCGGCTCGCTGTTCTTCTCGGTGGACCCGTCCGGCGCCCGCTGGAGGATCGCCCTCTACCTGGTCTTCTCGATGGCGCCGTTCGCCGGGGTGGGCCCGCTCCTCGGGCCGGCCATGGACCGGGCCAAGGGCGGCCACCGCCTCATGATGGTGGCCGCTACGTTCGGCCGGGCCCTCGTGGCGCTGGCCCTGGTGCCGGTCATCAGCGGCGAGGGGCTGCTGCTCTTCCCGCTGGCGTTCCTGATGCTGGTGCTCGCCAAGACCTACCAGGTCGCCAAGGCCGCCATCGTCCCGACCATCGTCACCTCCGACCAGGCGCTGGTCGAGGCCAACTCCAAGCTGCAGCTGCTGGCCGGCATCGCCGGCATGGCGGCCGGCGTCCCGGGCGGCCTGGTGCTCCTGCTGGCCGGGCCGGGGGCGGTCGAGGCCCTGGCCCTGGTGGTGTTCGTCATGGCCACGTTGGCCACCTTGCAGGTGCCCCGGACGACCGTCGCGGTGGCCCCGCCCGACCAGGCCGAGGAGGAGGAGCTCCGCAGCGCGGGCGTGCGGTCCGCCGCCTCGGGCATGGGGACCCTCCGGGCCTCGGTGGGGTTCGTCACGTTCCTGCTGGCGTTCGCGCTGCGGGGCCAGGACAAGGTGGTGGCGGTCGGGGCCTCGCTGGGGCGGGCCGTCTCGCTGGCCGCCGGCGCCGAGGAGCTCACGCCCGAGGCGCTCGTGGTGCAGGTCGGGCCGCCCAAGTGGCACTTCGGCGTGGTCCTGGCGATGAGCGTGGGCGGCGGGCTGGTGGGCGCCGCCGTGGCGCCCACGGTCCGCAAGGCGGTGCGCGAGGAGTGGCTGCTGGTGGCGTCCCTCGGGCTGGCGACGCTCGGGGGCCTGCTCGGCGCCGCCTTCGTCGGCCTGACCGGACAGGCGCTGCTGGCCCTGTGCATCGGTGTGGCGGCCGCAGCGGGCAAGCAGGCGTTCGACGCCGTGGTGCAGCGCGACGCGCCGGACGCCAACCGGGGCCGGTCGTTCGCCCGGTTCGAGTCGCGGTTCCAGGTGGCGTGGGTCTGCGGTGCGTTCGTGCCGGTCGTCATCACCATGCCGACGCGCCTGGGCGGTGCCGTGGTGATGGTCATGGCCGCGGCGGCGGCGATCGTGCTGCTCCTGGCGGTGCGTGCGCTCGACCGCGGCGAGGCCCCGCGGCAGATCCCGGCCGCCAGCGTGGCAGCCCGTCGGGCGATCCAGCGTCGGCGGACCGCCTCGGCCGCCGCAGAGGACACGGTCGCGCCCGGCGCGGGC
>CAIYXG010000539.1 GCA_903930035.1 uncultured Actinomycetes bacterium
CAGGCCAGCGCCAGCTCGAGGTCGGTCGCCTCCAGGAAGAGGGTCCCGGCGAAGCGCGGGAAGGTCGGGAACTGGAGCGCCGCCCAGACGCCGTCGACGTCCATCGCCTCCACCCGGGCGTCGACGTCGTAGACCGCGTCGATCATGTCGGCGTAGCCGCGGGCGTAGAGGTCGTCGCCCCGGCCCTCCTCGCCCTCGCGGAACTTGCGGGTGTGGGGGTTGCCCTGGAGCGAGAGCGGGTGGAAGCGGTCCTCCCACAACCAGCCCTCCTGGCCGTCCTGGGTGACGATCCGGGGGGCCCGGTCGCGGAACGAGGGGGCGATGTGGTCGACGAAGGCGTGGGCGGGCTCCACGACGTGGTCGTCGACGGAGATCAGCTTGGTGTCGGCGGGGAGCACGGTTCCTCCGGGGGCGACGGGCGACCCCCCGACGCTATCCGACCCGGTCCTCCGACCGCCCGACCCCGAGGTCGGCCTCAGCCGTCGGCGGGCACCTGCCCGGCCCGGGGCTGTGAGACCAGTTGCTCACCGGCGTTGGTGAAGTCGTTGCCGCGCACGACGACGTCGACCGAGCCCCGACTCACCGCCACCGGCACGACCGGCGAGGCCGGGAAGACCCCAGAGTTGCGGGCGATCGTCACGGCGCGTGCGCCGGCCAGGAAGAACGCGCCGCTGGAGCCCTCGTCGTGGACCCGGTCGGTGAACTGCACGACGTTGCGGGTGAAGGTGTACGGGCCGCGGTAGCCCGACGTCGGCCCGTACACGAACACCAGTCCGCCCGTCGGCGCGGTCATGGTGTTGCGGTCGAGCGTCACTCGCTTCGTCTGGAGTCCGCCACCCCCGTTGGCGAGCCAGAAGTTGACGGCGGCACCCGTGGTGTTCCGTTCGATCCGCACGTCGACGGCACCACCCTCGGGACCGTTCGACTCGAGGTCGAAGAGCGAGCGCGGGACGTCGGCGATGGTGTTGCGGTCGATCCGGATGCGTCGGCCGGCGGTGATGGCGACTCCCTGGCGGCCTCCCCCGCGGAACGTGGAGCGGGTCACCCGCACGTCCCGACTCCAGCGGAAGTCCGGTCGGTCGCGGTCCCCGGTCGGGCCGATGTACACGAAGTCGCCGTGCACCCGGGAGGCCCGGACCCGCTCGAGCAGGACGTGCTTCGTGCCGAGCAGGGCGAAGGCGTGCTGGAACTCGAGTCGGGGAACGTAGGCGGTCTTGACCGCCCCCGCTGCGGTGTTGGTCCCCTCGACGGACAGGTCTCGGATCGTGACGTGGCTTCCGCCGACGATCATCACGTGGCGGCGCCCGCCGTCGTTCGGAGTGACCGCCCGGAGGGTCGCACCGCGGCCCTCGATCGTGATCCGGTGCCGGTCGACGATCGCGAACGTGCCGTCGACGCGGTAGCACGCGTCCTTCCGGAACTGCACCACCGAGCGGTCGGGGGACGCTCGCACGAATCCCACGAGCGCGTCCGTCACGTCCGCCGAGCAGTCGAACGGCACCGACGCCGGGACCGTGCGCACGATCGCCGGCTTCGCCGCGCCGGCGGATGCGGCGGGGGCGGCG
>CAIYXG010000540.1 GCA_903930035.1 uncultured Actinomycetes bacterium
CGCCGACCGGTCGACCCCGGTGAACATGACCACCCACACCTACTGGAACCTGTCGGGGGACCCCGGCGCGTCCGTCGAGGACCACCGGCTCGCCGTGCCCGCCGAGTGGACCGTGGAGGTCGACGACGAGCTCCTGCCCACCGGCCGGCTGCCCCAGGTCGAGGGCTCTCCGTTCGACCTGCGCGACGGTCCGCGGCTCGGCGACGTGCTCGACGCCGTGGTCGCGGCCGAGGGCCGCGGCCTCGACCGCTGCTTCCTGCTCACGCACTCGATCGGACGGGAGGTGCCCGGCCTGCGCCCCGCGGCCGAGCTGGTCGACCCCGTCTCGGGCCGGTCGCTCCTGCTCGAGACCAACCAGCCGGCGGTCCACGTCTACGTGCCCGAGGGGCCGGTCGCCGGCCGTCCGGCCCGCGCCGGGGTGTGCCTCGAGACCGGCCAGCTCCCCGACGCCCTGAACCGGCCCGGGTTCAAGCCCAAGGTGCTGCGGACCAACGGCGAGTACCGCCACGTCCACCGACTCACCTTCCCCCCACCCGCCTGACCCTCCCCGCCTGACCCTTCCTGGGCGTACTAGTTCGATTTCGACCCGCGACGGGTCGAAATCGAACTAGTACGCCGGAGAGGGGGGAGGGAATCCGGGAGGGGGAGGCTACTGGCCGACGGTCTCGGCGGCGGCCCGGAGCTCGTCGCGGAAGTCCGGGTGGGCGATCGCGGCGAGCGCGTCGGCCCGCTCCCGCACGGTCTTGCCCCGCAGCTCGGCCACGCCGTACTCGGTGATGACCACGTCGGTCTGGTGGCGGGGCGTCGTCACGAGCAGCCCGTCGCCGATGAGCGGCATGATCCGGCTGACCCGTCCCTCGGCCTGCATGGTCGACGACCGCAGGCACAGGAGCGAGCGGTCCTCGAGCTGCAGGGCCGCGCCGGCCACGAAGTCCTCGTGCCCGCCGATGCCGGAGTGCTGCCGGCCGCCCATGGTGTCGGCCGCCACCTGCCCCTGCAGGTCCACCGCGATGGCACCGTTGATCGACACGAACTTGCGGTTGAGCGAGATCAGGCGGGGGTCGTTGACCACGTCGACCGGCAGGAACCGCACCTCGCGGTTCTCGTGGAGCCACGTGTAGAGCTCCGGGGTGCCGGCGGCGAACGTGGTGACCGAGTAGCCGTCGAACTCCCCCTTGTTCTCGTTGGTGACCTTGCCGGCCTGGTGCAGGCGCATGAGGCCCGTCGTGAACATCTCGGAGTGGACGCCGTACCCGCCGCCGGGACCGTCGGCCAGCATCCCGGCGATGAGCGACGGGATGGCCCCGATGCCCGTCTGCAGCGTGGCGCCGTCCTCGATGAACGAGCGGGCGTACTCGGCGATGGCGCGGTCGGGCTCGCCGGGCTCGACGTCGGCCAGGTTGACCGGCTGCGCGTCGCTCTCGACGAGGATGTCGATCTCGTCGACGTGCAGCCGGTGCAGGTGCTCGGGCTCGACCCCGTAGGTGCGCGGGAAGTACTCGGAGAACTCGGCGACGAGCACCCGGTCGGGGTCGGCGCCGCAGCGGTGCAGCTCACGGACCGACGCCCCCGCGTGCAGCGACAGCGAGCAGTAGCCGTCGGCGTCGGGGGCCGACACCGACGTGGCCATGACCCGGGGGTGGAGCTGTTCGAGGATGGGCTCGAACCCCCGGAAGTCCGAGGGGACGAAGGAGATGTTGGCGCCGCTGTCGCGCAGGAACCGCTCGGCCGGGCCGAAGAACCCGCTGCGGAACGACACGCCGGGCTTGGTGAACACCGCGTACAGGTCGGTGAGCAGCGCCCCGTTCACCTGCAGGTCGACCCAGTCGTCCCGCTCGCCGAGGGCGTGGAGGAAGGCGCCGGGGTGGGCCGGCCCGAGCCCGAGGGCGACTACGTCGACGGGCCGGACGGCGGCGACGGCCTCGGCCGGGGTGGAAATGCGGGGGCTCGCCATGGGGCCACCGTCCTCTCTCGCGTTACGGTTCCGCGGACAGTAGCCCGCCTCCCTGCAGTTCCGACGAGAAGAGTCCCCGTGGTCCCGAACGACACCGCACCCGCTGCCGGCCCGAGCAGCCCGGCCGGGACCGCCGGGCCCGACGGCCTCAACCTGGCCACGTGCTGGGAGGCGGTCGCCGACGCCGTCCCGTCCGCCCTGGCGCTCCGCCACGGCGACCTGGACCGCACGTGGGCCGAGTTCGAGTCACGGTCGTCGCTGCTGGCGGGCCACCTCGACGCCGCGGGGCTCCGTCCGGACTCGAAGGTCGCCTTCTACCTGTTCAACGGCCCCGAGTACCTCGAGGGGACGTTCGCCGCGTTCAAGCAGCGGTGCGTCCCGGTCAACGTCAACTACCGCTACCTGACCGCCGAGCTGCTCTATCTGCTGCAGAACTCCGACGCCGAGGCCGTGCTGTTCTCCGCCGAGCTGGCCGACCGCCTCGACGCCGTGCGGGCGGACGCCCCGCTCGTGCGGACCTACGTCTGCGTGGGTGCGTCGGCGGAGCACCCGGTGCCCGACTGGGCGGTCGACTACGAGACGGCGCTGGCCGCCGCCACCCCCGCGCCCCGGACCGAGCGGTCGGCCGACGACCTCTGGTTCCTGTACACCGGCGGGACCACCGGCATGCCCAAGGGCGTCATGTGGCCGCACCGCTCGCTGCTCGGCACGGCCACCGCCACCTTCGCCATCGTCAAGCTGCCCCTCCCCACCACCCCGGACGAGGCGGCGCACGCGGCGCGCACCTTCCACGAGCGGGGCAAGGCGGTGCGCATGCTGCCGGCCGCGCCGCTCATGCACGGGACGTCGGCCATCACCGCCGTGGCCGTGCTCAGCCACGGCGGCAGCGTCACCACGCTGACGGGCCGGTCGTTCGACGCCGACGAGCTGTGCGCCACGGTCGAGCGCAACCGCATCTCGCAGCTGACCATCGTGGGCGACGCGTTCGCCAAGCCCATGGTCGCCGCCCTGCAGGCCGCCGACGCGGCGGGCCGCCCCTACGACCTGTCGTCGCTCAAGGTGATCGCCAGCTCGGGCGTCATGTGGTCGCAGCCGGTCAAGGACCAGGTGCTGGGCTACTGCTCGGCCAGCCTGGCCGACCTGCTCGGCAGCTCCGAGGGCGTCGGGTTCGGGGCGTCGGTGTCCAAGAAGGGCGCCACCGAGCAGACGGCACGGTTCCGCCTGGGCGAGCACGCCAAGGTCTTCACCGAGGACGGCGTGGAGGTCGAGCCCGGGTCCGGGGTCACCGGCGTGCTGGCGGTGGGCGGCCCGATCCCGGTCGGCTACTACAAGGACCCCGAGAAGACGGCGGGCACGTTCCGCACGTTCGCCGGCCGTGTGTGGTCGGTGCCCGGCGACTTCGCCACCGTCGAGGCCGACGGCACCATCCAGCTGCTCGGACGCGGGTCGGTGTGCATCAACACCGCCGGCGAGAAGGTCTACCCCGAGGAGGTCGAGGAGACCCTCAAGCTCCACGGTGCCGTGCTCGACTCCAACGTCGTCGGCCTGCCCGACGACAAGTGGGGGCAGGCCATCACGGCGCTCGTGTCGCTGACCGACGGGTCCTTGGGCACGCCGGACCTCGAGGCCGAGCTGGTGGCGCACTGCAAGGAGCGGCTGGCGGGCTACAAGTGCCCCAAGCGGGTGCTCGTCGTGCCGGCCGTCCAGCGGGGGCCCAACGGCAAGGCCGACTACAAGTGGGCGCTGGCGACCGCCACCGAGCTGGCGGGGGAGCAGGGCGTCGGGAACGGCGGCTAGCGCCGGCCGGGGGACCAGGTCTCGGCGGTCGCGGCCACGTCGGAGGTGTCCGACAGGTCGACCGTCGGCGAGGTGCCGATCCAGCCCCGCACCGCGGTCTCGAGCTCGGCGATGCGGGCCGGGAGGTCCACGGCCGACACGGCCTCGGACAGGTGGAAGCCCTGCGCCGTGTCGCACCCGAACTCCACCAGGCGGGCCAGCGCCGCGGCGTCGGCGACGCCCTCGGCAGTCACGGAGAGCCCCAGCTCGTGGGAGACGTCCACGATGTTGCGCACGATCGCCGCGTCGGCCGGCGCCGAGGCCAGCGTGGCGATGAACGTGCGGTCGATCTTGAGGCCGACGACCGGCAGGTGGGCCAGGGTCGCCAGCGCTGCGTAGCCGGCGCCGAAGTCGGCCACCGTGAACTGCAGGCCCGACGCGGCGAAGCGCTCGAGCGTCTCGTGGGCGGCGCCGGGGTCGTCGTTGAGCTCGGTCTCGGCCACCTCGATCTCGACGTGGCCGGGCAGCAGCTCGCCGCTGCGCAGCAGGGTGTCGACGAAGTCGGCCAGCTCGGGGTCGGCCAGGCTGCGCAGCGCCATGCGGGTCGACACGACCACCCGCTGCTCGAGCGTGGACAGCTCGGCGGCCGCCGCACCTGCCTCGCCCAGGACCCACTTGGTGAGCGGCTGGATCAGGCCCGAGTTGGACGCCAGCTCGATGAGCTCGAGCGGGACCCGGGTGCCGTCGGTGCCGCGCCGCCAGTTGACCTGGGCCTGCACCTTGGTGACCCGGGCGGTGCGCAGGTCGACCATGGGCTGGAACCGCAGCTCGAGCTCCTTGCGGGCGACGGCCTGCTGCAGCTCGGCGAGCACGGCCACCCGGCGGATCGACCCCGGCTCCTCGCTGCGGTCGAACACGGTCATGGGGACGCCGGCCCGCTTGGCGGAGTGCAGCGCCGAGTCGGCGTGCTTGAGCAGCGTCTGGTGGGCCTCGCCCGGCAGGGTCGTCAGGGCGACGCCCACGGTGGCACGGCACTCGACCAGGTGGCCCGACACGTCGAACGGGCGGGCCAGCGCGAGGCGCACCGACTCGGCGCGCTCGAGGGCCTCGTCGACGGTGGCGGCCGGCATGGTGAGCACGCCGAACTCGTCGCCGCCCACGCGGGACACGACCGCCAGGCCCTGCACGTCGCGGGTGATGCGCCTGCCGATCTCGACGATGAGCTGGTCGCCCACCAGCAGGCCCAGCGACTCGTTGACCTCGCGGAGCTGGTCGATGTCGACCAGGACGAGCGCCACGGTGCCGTGGGCGTCGGGGGCACCCACCACCGCACTGGTGCGCTCCTCGAACAGCGCCCGGTTGGGCAGGCCGGTGAGGGCGTCGTGGCTGGCCTGGTGGCGCAGCCGGTCCTCGATGGCGACCGTCCGGGTGACGTCGGTGATGGTCACGCCCAGGGTGCCGTCGCCCAGGCGGTCGACCCGCAGGTCCAGGTGCGTGCTGGGGATCTCGGCCAGCGTCAGGCGCTCGGCGGTGAGGGTCTGGCCGGTGTGGAACACGTCGAACAGCGCCGAGCGGATCAGCTGGCTGGTGGCGTGGCCGAACAGCTCCGAGATGGGCGTGCCGTCGACCGCACGGCGCTCCAGGTTGAGCATGCGGCGGGCGGCCCGGTTGCCGGCGCGCACCACGAGCGTGTCGGGGTCGTCGGGGACCGTGAACTCCAGGACCATGCACGCCGCCGGGCTGCGGTCGACCAGCTCGAACATGCGGCGCTCGGTCGACCGGGCCCGGTCCTCGACCGTGACGTCGACCAGCGAGCCGCGGGCGCCGCCGTGCGCCGCCGTGGCGGTGACCCGCACCTGCATGGCGTGCCACGTGCCGTCGGCGCCGCGGAACCGCACGACCGGATCGGGCACGGCGGCGGGTGCGGTGGGGGCCGGGGCGCCGCCGTCGGTCAGGTCGATCGTGGCCTCGCCGTCGGCGAACGGGCTGGGCATGCCCGACGGCGGCAGGACCGTGGCGAGCAGCGGCAGGTCGTCGGGGTGCACGAGCGCGCGAAGCGTGCCGGCGGAGGAGAAGGCGCTGGGCTCCCAGCCGAGCACCGAGCCCATCGAGGGGGAGACGTGGTGGCCGTCGAGGCCGGGCGCCACCTGGTTGAACAGGACGACGCCGGACTCGGCGAGGGCCGTGTCGTAGGCCGCACGCGTGCGTGCGAGCTCGTCCTCGGCACGGCGTCGTCTCGACCAACGACCCACGATCGCAGCCTCCCAGCAGCTGGTCCCGGTCGCCCGGAACGTCCTGTCCGGCCCCCGTCCCAGAGGGTCGGACGCCGTCCCGCAAGGGTAGGAGCGCGGGGTCCCGCCGTCGCGGATGGTCACGCTCTGTGGTCGCCCCCGTGGCGCCCCTCCCCGGGCGGGATCAGGGCCGCCGGTACGCTCGGCCCGTGCACCTGCTGACCACCGTGCTCGCCGCCGCACCGGACCCCGTGGACGCCGTCTGCGAGAACCGCGGCTGGGCCTGCCCGTGGCTCTACGAGCAGACCGGGAACGAGTCGCTCGCCCGCACCGTGGGCTGGCTGCTCGAGAAGCCCCTGCTGATCGCCGTCATCCTGCTCGTGGCGTGGGCCGTGAACCGGGTGCTGCGCACGGTCATCCGGCGGATCGGCGACCGGGCCGTCGCCCGTGCCGACCGGCTGGGGTCGATGATGCCCGACTCGTTGCGCCGGGCCGACCGCCACGGCCGCAGCCAGGCCCGGGCCGAGACCATCTCCTACGTCACCCGCTCGCTGGCGACGATGCTCGTGGTGCTCATCGCCCTGGGCTGCGTCCTGAGCGTGCTCGGCGTCGGCTGGAAGGCGTTCCTGGCCAGCGCCGGCGTGATCGGCGTGGCGCTCGGCTTCGGCGCCCAGACCCTGATCCGCGACCTGCTGGCGGGCTGGTTCATCGTGGTGGAGGACCGCTACGGCGTGGGCGACGTGGTCGACCTGGGCGTCGGCGCCGTGGGCACCGTCGAGCGCATCACGCTGCGGTCCACCCGGCTGCGGGCGCAGAACGGCAACGTGTGGCACGTCAACAACGGCGAGGTCCTGCGCGTCGCCAACAAGTCGCAGTCGTGGTCGCGCGCGCTGGTCGACGTGGTCGTGAGCGTCGACGCCGACGTGGACGAGGCCTGCCGGGTCCTGGCCGAGGTCGGAACCTTGCTCCACGCCGACCCCGAGTGGGCCACCAAGGTGCGCTCCGAGCCCGACGTGCTCGGCGTCCACCTGATGGACCCGACCGGCGTCACGCTCCGGGTGCTGTGCGAGACGGAGCCCGCCGACCAGTTCGAGGTCGAGCGGGAGTACCGCATCCGGGTCCTGCGGGCCTTCGACGCCGAGGGCATCCCGCTGGCCCAGGCCGTTGTGCAGCGCCCCGACGCACCCCTCGCCTGACCCCTCGCCCCCTTCCCGAAATCTGGCTCCTGGTTGCGCTCGGCGCGCCGGTTCCGTCCCCGGTCCGGGCCGGAGCACGATGTGCAGGGGGGACTGTCAGTCGGCGGGGGCGAGCACGGCGTCGACCGAGAGCTCGTCGGCCTCGGCGGTCGCCAGCTCCTGCACCCGGCCCGCGGCGCACACGTCGTCGGCCACGGTGGCGAACAGCGCCAGCCGCTCGGCGGTGTCGGACACCGTGGCCAGCGTGATCTCTGTCTTCATCCCGACCTTGGCGGCCGACTTGGCGCCGCGCAGGCCCGACAGCACGGCGCCGGCGACCTCGAGCGCCTTCGGGTCGCCGCCGTCGGCGAGCGCCCGCAGCTCGGCCGCCCCGGGCCACGTGGCCAGGTGCACCGACCCCTCCATCCACCAGGACCAGGCCTCCTCGGTGGTGAAGGGCAGGAACGGAGCGAAGAGCCGGTGCAGGGTCGACAGCGCGGCGGCGAGCGCGGCGCGGGC